>CAZRYK010000005.1:0-33990 GCA_964604315.1 uncultured Gammaproteobacteria bacterium | reverse complement strand
GCGTCGCTAGCTTGGTCCCCGACGTTTCGTCGGGGTAGCGGCGCCGAGGGAGAAGAGGCTGAGCTCGCTGGAAGCGAAGACCTCTGTGCCCGACAAAGGACAGAAAGCTCAGAAAATCTAGCAGGAGGCTTCTGACGGGCTTCCTGCCCGCCATTGCCTATGGCTTCAGGCGTTGGCAGGCGGGACAGCTGGTGTATTTTAGTCTTCCAACGCCTGCTCCCGCAAACGCTTTTCCTCTAACAGATCTTCGGCAAACGAGGCCACAATCGTTGCTGTCGGCACTGCTAAGATCATGCCAAGAACGCCAGCAAGCTGTGCACCAATTAACAAGACAATTAAAACAATAATCGGGTTTAAGCCTACCGCTTTTTGCATGACTTTCGGAACAATCACCTGATTTTCTAACTGCTGAATAATAACAAACAAGATGAACACAAAGAGCGCTTGCAACAAGGATTGATTGATCGCCAAGAAAATCGCAATCACCGCAGCAATGATCGGCCCAATAAACGGCACAAGTTCTGTGACAGCCGCAACCAATGCAATGACCAACGCATAATCCACCCCAATAATCAGCAAGCCAATATAGGTAAGCACGCCAATAACTCCGGAAAGAATTAATTGCCCGCGCAACCAATGCCCCAGTTTCATTTGAATATGGTTGATTTTTTGAATGACATACGGCTGATACGCCGTTGGGACAATGGATCGCACAAAACCTTTCATACCTTTTTCTTCCACGGTTAGGTAAAACGTTAACACCAAAATTCCTAAGAAAGCTACGACGCTACCCACAAAACCCGAGATCGCGCTTAAAAATCCTGAACCAAATTGCGCAAAAGCTCCTTCCACAGATTGCAAACCACGGCGAAGTTCCTGCAACTGTGAAAGATCGGCACTGCTCGACGACCCCTTGAAATAGCGATCAAACACGCTAAAGTATTGCGGAAAACGATTCACCAAATCCGTAAACTGTTCAACCAACGGCGGGATTAACAAAGCCACAATTCCCGACAGCACAATAAGCGCCAAAAGATAAATAATCACAATCCCCAGACTTCGAGGGATTTTGTGCCTCTGCATCATATCAATCAACGGATCAATCGCCGATGCAATCACCAACGATATAAAGAGAATCGCCAGCGCTTCTTTAATAAGGACTAAAAACGCCAACCCTATAAAGATCGCCAACGTTTTTAAAATGGTGGCGGTTGAGATATTAACAACAATATTTTTATTTTCTTTCATAAATTTTATCCTTAGGCCTTGTCAATAAAGAACGTTTTCAAGTTCGCTCATATTTGTGCCTGATTTGTCAGAATAAAATCTGAAGAATAGCGAGCTATTGTGAAGATTTTTTCTGATCAAAGATGGCATAAAGATGAGATGAAATTGGGAAGGTTATTTATTGACAAGGCCTTAATGACTGACGGACTAGTGAGGATCAATAATATTATTATGCCAGATTACGTTAACTCATGCAATACGTTTTTTGCGCGCTTTGCGTCGGTTGCCGAATGTTTTCCAATGATCGTTACAGCGCAACCGGAATATTTTAAAACCTTGCGCGCAACACGTTGAATATCCACAATGGTTACGCTCTGTAATTCTTTCAATCGCTCTTCTGGAGTCACAGATGCTCCCTCTAAAATTTCTTGCGTTCCATACCAAGCCGCAATTTTTTCCGTGTCTTCCAATTGCAAATTCACTCGGCCTTTGATTTGCTCTTTGGCGTCGTGTAATCCTTCCTCTGTGACTTCTTCCATGGTCAACCGTTTGCATTCCGCGGTAATGGCGGCAACTGCGTCGTGAAAGCGTTTAGAATCTACGCCGGCTTGAATGTATAAATGCCCCATGCCTTCGTAAACACCTAAATCGGAACGAACCGCATACGCTAATCCCCGCTTTTCGCGCACTTCCACAAAAAGCCGAGAACTCATAGAGCCGCCTAAAATCGTATTGAAAAGTTTCAGAGCTGGTAAATCTTTATGCCCGTACCCGACGCTTGCAAAAGCAATACCTAACTGCGATTGTAAATCGTCGCGGCCGATGGTACGAACCGCAATAGTTTTGGAACGTTTTGGCTGGCGCAAAAAAGTTGCGTTCTTCCGATGCGCGCTTTTGTATCCAAACGTTTTTTGCACTTGTCGCAAAGTTTTTTCCGGGTCAATGTGGCCGGCAATCGAAACAACCATGTTTGCGGGTTGATAATACGTTTGCCAAAAATCCATAATGGTTTTCCGCGGAATCGACCGAATCACTTCTCTTGGGCCGCCAATTAATTGCCCGATCGGTGTGTTTTTACCATACAAGGTTTCTTCGGCCGCTTCTTCAATATGCATCAAAGGATTGTCTTCATACATGTTGAGTTCTTCCACCACCACGCCGCGTTCGCGTCCCACCTCTGCTACATCGAACACCGAATTGCGCAACATATCGGAAAGAATGTCTAACGCTAAATCCGCATGCTCGTGACTGGCTTTCACGAAATACGCGGTGTGATCTTTGCTGGTATACGCATTATAGTACGCGCCAATGCGATCCAATTCTTTGGAAATATCTAACGTTGTTGGGCGTTTTGTAGTGCCTTTAAAAAGAAGGTGTTCCAAAAAATGCGACACCCCATTCACTTTACAAGTTTCATAACGCGAACCCACCCGCACCAAAACCAATACGGTTGCGGTTTTGGTTTCACGCAGAGGCGATAACACCACGGTTAAACCATTGCGGAGCGTCTTTTTAATCATGAAGTTTATCTTTTAAATATGCCGTTAGTTCAGCAATTGCCACGCGATCTTGTTTCATGGTGTCGCGGTCCCTCACCGTGACAGCGTTGTCGTTCAATGTGTCAAAGTCCACGGTCACGCAATAGGGGGTGCCGATTTCATCTTGACGGCGATACCGTTTGCCAATACTCTGCGTGACATCGTATTCTGTTCGAAAATCTTGCAACAGCGTGGTATAAATCGCGTCAGCAGGCTTACAAAGTTCTACTTTTTTAGAGAGCGGCAAGACGACAACCTGATACGGCGCCATGCTCGGCGTAAATTTCATGACCACGCGCGTTTCGTTGTTGACGGTTTCTTCGTGGTACGCGCTTACAAGAATGGCAAGCAGTGTTCGATCCACTCCCATGGACGGCTCAATAACGTGGGGAAGAAATTTTTTGGCATTATCTTCCGCGTCACTATACTCCAACGATTTTCCAGAAAATTTCTGATGTTGCGTTAAATCGTAATCGGTACGATACGCCAAACCCCATAATTCTTCGCGGCCAAACGGAAAATCAAATTCCACATCTACCGTGCGGCGCGAATAATGCGATCGGTCTTTTTGTGGCACGTCCAATGGGTGAATCTTTCGCGCATCTATGCCAATGTCTTTTGCCCAAGCGAGCATCCATTTTTGCCAAGCGTCAAAATGCTTTTCCCATTCTTTTTCTTCAATAAAATATTCTATTTCCATTTGTTCAAATTCCAGCGTGCGGAAAATAAAATTGCCCGGCGTGATTTCATTGCGGAAGGCTTTACCGATTTGCGCAATGCCAAAAGGCAATTTTTTTCGCGTCGATTCCAACACATTGCGGAAGTTTACAAAAATCGCTTGGGCGGTTTCTGGCCGCAAATACACGGGCCGCGATGTTTCGCTTTTGGGTCCAATCGTTGTTTGAAACATTAAATTAAATTGCGAAGGCGTGGTCAGTTCACCGCCGCAATCCGGACATAATTTTTTATCCGCAATTTTGTCCGCGCGAAACCGATGATGACATTTTTTGCATTCCACCAAAGGATCATGGAATGTTTCCACGTGGCCGGACGCCTCCCATACTTTGGGATTCATTAAAATCGCGCCATCCAAACCCACCATATCTTTGCGCATTTCCACTACCTGTTTCCACCAATCATCTTTGATGTTTTTCCGCATTTGGGCGCCTAACGGGCCGTAATCCCAAGAATTGGCTAACCCGCCATAAATGTCTGAACCCGCAAAAATAAACCCCCGCCGCTTGGCCAAGGACACGATTTTTTCCATTGTCAGGGTTGATGCATCTGCAGTCATACACGCAATTATACCTAATATCAGAGAAAAAAACAAGACGGACGATTATATCACAGGTTTGGCTTTTTGAATGCGGATTCTACCGCCGGGTTCTAAAATGGCTACGTCGCGGCGCCCCATTTGCCCACGCAACAGCGCATTGGCCAATCCATCATCGACCTTTTCTTGAATCACGCGGCGTAAGGGTCGTGCGCCAAACTGCGGGTCAAAACCTTGTTTGGCTAATTCCAACAATGCATCTTCGCTCGCTTGCAGGGTAATGCCTTTGGGTTCCAATTGTTGGGCGACTTTGGCAATCTCTAATCGCGCAATGGCAATCACCTCGTCAAAACTTAACGGCTTAAAGATGATGACGCCATCAAAACGGTTCAAAAATTCCGGACGGAAATATTTTTTCAATACTTCGTTTTGCATGAGCTCATGAATTTTTTCCATTGACAAAAGATTGCGCATGCCTTCTTGAATCACATCGGTGCCGGCATTCGACGTTGCAATAATCATGGTGTTGGTAAAATCCACGGTGCGGCCCGAAGCATCGGTAAGCCGGCCGTCGTCCATGACTTGCAAAAACACATTCAAAATGTCTGGATGCGCTTTTTCAATTTCGTCCAGTAAAATCAATGACGCCGCATTTTGCCGAACCGCGTCCGTGAGTTGCCCAGTGGTACTGCCATACCCCGGGGGAGCTCCAATAAGACGATTCATGCTTGCGCTCTCTTGGTATTCCGACATATCTAAACGCACCATGGCGGTGTCTGAACCAAAATAGATATGAGCAACGGTTTTGGCAAGCTCGGTTTTGCCCACGCCCGTTGGCCCTAAAAAGAGTAAATTAACAATCGGTCGTTTGTCATCGCGCATTTGTGCCCGCGCTCGTCGCAATGCCGACGCAACAGCGACAACCGCTTCATTTTGCCCGATAATCCGTTCATGAATTCGCGCTTCCATGTTTAATAACAAATCCCGCTCGTCGGACCCAGCACCCGAAACCCGAATCCGCGTTTTAACGGAAATAATATTCTCAATGTCCTCCTTACTCACCACAGGCTTTGTCTTTTTGGTTTCTTTCACCGTAATCGCGGCCTCATCTAAAATATCAATAGCCTTGGCCGGCAGAAAACGATCGTGAATATATTTGCGCGTCAAAACAACCGACGCTTCAATGGCCTCGTACGAAAAAAACACATGATGTTTGACTTCCAACATGCCTGCGTGAATCTCGCAGACCTGAATCGCGGCATTGTCCTCGAGCTCGCGAATTTCTACGGCAGAAAATCGGCGCATAAACGCATCGTGATTTTGTAAATATTGCGTATAGTCACCAGTGGTGGTGGTGGCAATCACTTTGACAATATTGTTCGTAATGGCCTGATTCAAAATGGCCGCGGCATCCAGCGCGCCGGAACTCGCCGACCCCGTGCCAATCACATTCGCAAGATCATCAATAAAAAGAATCACGTTGCCGGCTAAGGTGATTTCATGCAAAATGCGTGTCATTTTTCCTTCAATGTTTCCGCCAGACACTAATGCACCAATGTCTAAGGCCACTAACCGTTTATCTTGCAAACTTTCTGGCACCATTTCTGCGGCCATGCGTTCGGCAATGCCATCAACCATCGCCGATTTCCCAACGCCCGCCTCGCCTTTAAACAACACATTGCCCACGCCTTTTTCTAAAATGCGCAAGGCTTGCTCCAATTCTTGTTGCCGCCCCACTAACGGAAAAATGCCGCCCGAACGCGCGCGCAGGGTTAAATCTTGACTCACCGAATCCAAGTATGGCGTGGGGCGAGCCGTCATAGCGCGGTTCATATGATTTTTGGGTTTGTGATGCGCACGGGCGCGAAGACTGGTCCATTCGCGGCTAAATTTTTTACGAAAATGAATCCACGCCGACATATTCCGCAGATGTTGCGTTGTTATTCCGACGGCGTCAAAAAAATCTTCTACGCCCGTGAGCGCACTTATACTCACCAACAATTCGGTAATACCGACTTTCGGAACGCGCGCTTCATAACTTTCCCTATACGCGGCAAAGAACAGATCTTCGACTTCTGTTGACAGTTGCGGCGGCTTGTCGGCCTTGGGGAGACTTTCCAAGAAAACATCAAGATTATGCGCAAGTTGTTTTGCGGGTACGCCCAAGCGTCCAAAAATTTCTTGGCTTTCCGCGCTTTCCATTAACGCCAAAAGCACATGCCAGCGAGTGACGAGCGGATGTTTCTTAAAGGATGCAAGATGCCATGCGGCGTCCAACGCACTTCGCGCGTCGTAGGCAAACGACTGCTGAATATCTAAACGTTGTTCTTTTTTAAGAGTATCAAACGACGCCGGCATATTCTCCTCTTCTTGCTGTTTTGTTTTTCCGGTATGCATTAAGACGGGTTTCACCCAGCGCGCGTCTTGATCGACGCGGTAAATAATGTACATAATCACCATGAGGCTTAACCAAAACCACAGCAATTCCCACGAACGCCCAGAAATCATTAAACGCAATCCATTAAAATCATTGGCCGCCCAAAGGCTAACGGCAAACGCCATAAATCCGCCCACGGTAAAGACCAACGCGACAATGTTCACCACTGTCCGTACCGTTTTTTCAAAACGGGATTCCAAGATAGACGCATAATTCGACGCGCCGCCCCAAAACAGAAAAGAGCCGTTCAAAAAACTTCCCCGAATAGTTGTTTGGCCTTTTGGTAACGTCACCATATGTGGCTGAACCGAGGTTTTACTATCCATAGAGTCTAGAAAGTGACGGTAAAATCGGAATAAGGTGATAGAGAATTTGGTAGAACACGAACACCGGCAATACCAACCATAAAAGCAGAACCACTACTAACACCAAAAGCCAAATGAGCATCATCACCAACTTCACGCCAAACTGCGCAATGCGAACGAAAAAACTAATGATGCGGCCCGACCGGCTATAATCGCCGAACATGGGCGTTAACAAATTGCGGAACAAAATTTTTAACGACAACGACGATGCGTAATCCAACGCTTCGTTCCCTAAGCCTCGCGCCACCTCGATCAACCCTTGCGAATACCACCACACCGGGGTATAAAACATATCGGCAATAATGTTGCGGAACAAGAACGCGAATCCTTTTGTTGTTGCACGCAGGATCATAGACCAATGGCATTACGTAAGTCCCTGACCCATCCAAAGGTGTCTTCTAGCGACCCCACCACTTCTTCCAAGACGGATTCGGTCGCATCCGGTGAAAGAAGCGTGCGGTCACTGGATTGATTTTTGTTTGCCGCGGCGTCTGTAGAAACCACACGGAAGTGGAAGGTGGTATTGGGTTTTAAGTCTGTCAAAACGACGGTGTGCGTAGAATTCAAGGATTCATCGAGCGCTGAATTTAATGGGTAACTTCCGCCACCGCCCAGTAACCCTTCGGCGTATTCCACTTGCGACGTCGCTAACTCATCAGTTTTCCATGAAATAATCGCCTGCATTTTGTTGTTTGCTCCGGTCGAGACTTCGCTTTTAACTTCGGAAATTTGTGGCGCAAGGGTATCGGCCGTGGTGGTGAATGTTGCGTCTTCGCTGGTTGCAACATTGCCAAAACTATCGCGCGATCGCACTTGATAATGATAAATGGTCTTGGGTTCAAGGCCGTTCATGGTGACTTCGTGCGTCGTCGAAAGATCGGTTTTACCTTGATTCGCGCCATACGTTGTTTCTTTTCCGTACGCAACATTACTGTCTGCCGCAACGTTCGTTGTCCATGCGATGGTTGCTGAAAGATGATCGACAGCCGAAACACGAACGCCACTTACTTGCGGCAATGTCAATGTGGTGAATACATAATCGTCAGAGGCAATTGTGCCATCTTCGTCGGTTGTGGCATTGATGCGTAAATGGTATATGGTCCCGGAAGAAAGATTCGGCAAGCGTACCGTATGCTCGGTGGTAAAGTTTGTGCTTTGATCGTTTACTATTTCGCCATAATCCGCTGTTGCTCCGTATTGCAATGTTGAACTGCTTAAGCGATTCGTTGTCCACGACACAATAGCGGAGTCCAACGTAATGTCCGTAACCTGCAAACCCGAAATCTCAGGGTCTCCGGTAACGGCTTTTTCCGTTGTGAAGTTTTGCGCCTCGGAAATTGTTTCATTGCCATAGGTGTCCACAGAACGTACCTTATAATAATACGTTGTACCGGCCGTTAAATTGGAAAGCGTGGCAAAATGCGATAAATTCAACAGCACATCTTCTTCCGTACTATCCGAAAGATCGGTTGGGCTGGTGCCATACAAAACTTGCGACGTTGACGGGTTATCGGTTTGCCAAGAAATGATGACTTGATCCGAAGACACACCCGCGGCCTGCGTGCCAATTTCTGAAATGGTCGGCGGAACATCGGCTCCCGGCGGCGCCGTGGTAATAAAACTTCTCTGTTCACCTAATGCAAGATTTCCAAACGTATCGGTAGAGCGCACGCGGAAATAATACACTTTAAGCGGAGTCAACCCAATAACCTTTATACTGTGATTCGTAATCAGGGTTGGGTCGCCCTGAATGGTTCCATAATCCGTTGTTGCGCCAAATTCCACAAACGAATCCGCCTCTTCATTGGTCACCCATGAAATAGTTGCGTAAGTGTCGACCGGAATTACAATCGGGCCATCGCCGGTCACGCTAGGCGGAGTAACATCATCGGTGGAACTCGATGTGGTAAACGTATAATCATCGCCCTGTGATTCATTGCCGCTTGCGTCAGTCGACCGTACCCGATAGTGATACGCAGTGTTTGCGATTAATGCTCGAATGGTTACCGAATGCGCTAATTCGTAATCCAGTTTGCATTCTATGTTTCCGTAAGATGTCGACGCGCCGTATTCCGCGCAACTTGTTGCGGATTCATCGGTCGTCCACGCAACAACGGCCGTAGTTTCGGTTGCGGCCACCACTGGCGCTTCACCGGACAAATCCGGACCCGATGCATCAGACACACCGGGCTGGCCAAACACCACGCTCGACGCGCTCGAAGAGTTGCCGGCCGTATCTTTGGTCACCACACGATAATAATAAGTGCTCGAGGAAGACAAACCCGTGTCTAGAAATCCGCTATCCGTAATAGTGTTGAGCGTTGCGCGGTCAGAATAGGTTGTCGCGTTTGTTGACCTTTGAATAAGATACCCGCCGAAGTCTATATTGTTAGCTGCTGAAACCGGTGTCCAGGTTAACGCCATTTGGTAACGGCTTAAACCCGAGTCCGACGCATCGGCAACCGAAACAGCGGTCACGACATCATTGGAAGACGTGTCTAACGAAATGGTGTCTGACGACGCGCTCGAGGTGTTGCCATAGGTGTCACGGAATTTGACATACACGGTGCGTGTTCCTTCGGAGCCGCTTGTCAGTACCCACGCTTTGGCCGCCGTGAAGGTTTCGTATGTCCCAGAATTTGTCACCGTACCATTGACATCAGCAACCGTGCCGTATGTTGTGCCGTCGTTAGAAAACGCCATGGTCAACGAGGAGTCATCGGATGCCGAAAGTGTCAACGTGACGGTTCGCGAGTTTGTTGTTGTGGCCGCAGAGTTAATAGTGATCGGCGTAGAACCGGCTAAAGGAGTTTTGGTATCTACATCAAAGACTGCGCTCGTTGCCGATGCCGTATTATTCAACGCCTGGCCATCATCTAAGCTCACGCGAACCTTTACCGTATCATCAATAAAGGTATTGTTAAAATTACTCGAAAGCGTCCAGCTGATGGTTTTCGTGGCAGCCGTGCCAGTGACCGCAACTGTTCCAACATCGCCGGTTGTGCCGCTTGCCGACTGCCACGTGGTTCCGCCATCGACTGAATACGCTAGTGTCGCAGTGACCGTAGCATTATCCGCATCGCTCGCACTGTAAGTGACGGCCGTTGTTCCGGAAGATTGTGGCGTGACCGTGACAGCGCTCACCACAGGCGAAAGATTTTTGTCGTAGGTGATATTAAAGGTGTCAAGCGTCGGGGAGGTGTCGTCCGTCGATGATTCCATATACGCTTGCATACGTAGGTAGCGGGAATTTGTCAGGCCAGAGAGACTAGAACCGGAACTTGTATAGTATGATGAGTAGCTGGAATAGGTTGTTCCGTCAGAAGAGGTCGCAAATCGAAACTTTACATCGGTTCCTGCTGGTTCGGTGGTGGTGAAATTCACGGTACCCCATCCCACCGTCACAGCCGCATCAAAATCGTATGTCCATGTGCCGTTCAAGAGCGAGACATTCAACGTCACGTCTTCCACTTGCGGATTTTGCGATGCGCTCGTGGTGGAGAGATCAATGCGGTATTGCATGTAGCGGTGACCGTCGGTCATACAACTGTTCGTGGTCATGTCTGTGCCGCTGGTGATTGCGGTGCACGATGCCCAATCGGTTACCCCTGTCATGTCAGCGCTGTTCGATGATCGAACCTTCATCGTAATCGTCTGCGAATTTGCCGTGGAGTTAAAGGTAATATTCCCCCATGTGGAATTGGTCGTGCCAAAATCTTTGATCGTCGAAACAAGCGAGCCCGACGCCGCAACTCCTGGAAAGAACCTTGTCACACCTTCGGCCGTTCCAATCACAATATCGCCGACATTGGTTGCGGCAACGGTTCCGCTAATAGCTGTCAAATCGTTATCCACTATGTTCGGGGTTGATGACGCCTCGGTCCACGAGTCGGATTGATTCGGCGCCACGGTATTGATGCTCGCGACTTCGGTGACCGCACCATCATCCGCCCCTGCGCCATTGGTCACCACCCACATTTTTGACGCGCTGGTTCCGGGCAGAATACCCGTCACGTTACTCGACGAACCGGCCAGCGCGGGCTGAACAAACTTCGCTCCGGTCACGGTTAAATTGTTCGCATTCGAAGAAGCATCTGCGGCCGTTGTTCCTACGCCGTCATTAAAGCGCCACAATCCGCCATTGGTGCCGCTAAACGTTAACTGCGAGGACGATGGCGTAAAGTTCCCCGTATAGAGAGCCGTATCTTGAATGCGCAACTCGTCAATCATCCCTTGATAGTAGTTCGCGTCATTCAAACCGGTTTCATACCCCACGCGCAAGGGGTTCGACGACGCAACCAAATTACCGGATTCAGTCACCGACGCCTGTTGCGTGCCGTTTACAAATAACCGGCCCGTAGTGCCATTGGTTGAAAACGCAACATGATACCACGTGTTCGCAGACCACGATGTTGTTGTTGAAGCGAGCTGACGCGTAGTATTGAACGCATACACCTCGGCATCTCCGGCAGTATACCCTTGTCCAGCGTACAATTCACCATTAAATTCTCCAAGCGTATAGATCCATTCTTGTGTCCCCTCCATATATAAGTTCCAATCCGAAGCGCCGCAATCGGTCGCGGATCCGGAAAGCGCAGGGTCGCACACAACCACATCGCCGTCGCCCGCCGCACCGCCGAGCGCCGCAAACAACTTGCCCTGATACACGTGGAGATCAAGGGCATATTCATAATCTGTACTGGGAAAACTCACGCTCCATTCACCGCTCGCGCAGGTGTTATCCGCCCCTTGCGCACACATCAACACCTCTCCCTGACCCGTGCTTCCATACATACTGGCATAGAGCCTCCCATTAAAAACATCCAGTCCGTACGCAACATAGTAATCCGAGCTGTCATAGGCCGTTGTCCATTCCGACGCGTCGTCACAAATGGTGGCATCTGCGCCAGCTCCTGCTGGAGCGCAGACAATGATATCACCCTCCCCAGATGAAGCCCCAAGACCCGCATAGAGCTTGCCTTGATACACCGCCATGTCATAGACACCGTCTACGGTCCCATTGTAAATTTTTGTCCACTCGCTGGTTCCGCAGACATTATCTGCGCCTTCAGCGCACACATAAATATCGGCATCCGTCGTGTTTCCAAGAACCCCGGCGTAGAGTTTATTGTTGAACACGGCCATGGTCATGACGCCGGTGAAAACCCCGCTATCTTCAAAACTTTGTGTCCAATCGCCCGTGTCGCACACGTCGCTTGTTCCGGATGTCGTAGGATCACACACAAAGACATCCGCATCCCCATACCCTCCGGCAAATCCCGCATACAGTTTATTCTTATACACGACCATGCTCTCCACCCGATCGCGCACCGCATCCGAATACGAGCTTGCCCAATCGCCCGTGTCGCATTGGTCGTCTGCGCCCGGAGTGCACACGTCAATATCGCCATCCGTCGCGCTATTCCCAAACCCAGTATAAAGATGATTTTGAAAGGTCTCGAAGCTATACACCGATTCGTACGTTGACACGTCGCGCGACTGCAACCCATCAAGAATATTGACCGTTGGCGCAATCGCATCGCTACTTAGACTACGCGAAGAACCAAAAATCAACTTACCGTTATAGCTGGTCATGTCAAAAATACCGTATGTTCCCTGATCCCACGCAACTGACCAATCCGATGCGTTATCGCAATCCGTGGCAACACCGCCGCCGGCTGGGTTGCAGGCATAGAGATCCCCATCGCCCCAAGCGTTTCCTTGGCCGGCATAGAGCGTGCCACCAAGCGCGTACAACGAATCAAAGGTTTCTTGAGCGCCGTTATACGATGTTGCCCAGTCAGATGCGTTATCACATTTGTTGGCATCTCCGGCGGTTGCCGGGCTACAGATGAAAATATCTGCATCCCCCGCGGTGGTTCCCGCTGTTGCGTATAATTTACTGTTAAAGACCTCGAGCGACTGCGCCCGTTCAATGCCGGAACCGATGTCATACGCCGTATTCGACCCGTCAAGGATCATTAAATCCCCGCCTTCATCGGTCTGACCTTCAAGTCCGACATACAGCTCACTGTTGAATGACACAAATCTCCACGCATAGGCATAATCTGCTCCAGTATCCATATATTTTGTCCAATCGGCTGCATCATCGCAATGCGACGCATTGCCCATGGTTGTCGGATCACACACCCAAATATCCGCGTCCCCCCAACCATTCCCATACGATGCATAGAGTTTTCCGCTAAATTCAAACAGATCATTGACCAATTCGTACTGCGCCGAAGATTTTGCGGAGATATCCAAACTCGTTGACCAATCCGATGCGTTGTCGCAATCACTGGCGTTGCCCGCAGTTGCCGGCGTGCACATAAAGATATCGCCGTCATCGGCAGAATACCCTTGTCCGGCATACATGCGGCCATTAAACGTTGCTATGGCGCCAATACGTTCTTGTGATCCATCATAACTCGTGTTCGACCCCCCTAAAATATAAATATCTCCGTCATTGTCGCTCCCGCTTTGATGCGCGTAGAGATTGCTGTTAAAGACCGTAAGACCAGAGATCGTTTCTTGAGCGCCGTTAAAATAGAGTGAATAATCCAGAGCATTGTCGCAATTGCTCGTATTGCCCCCGCCGGCAGGGCTGCAAAGATACACGTCGCCATCGCCGGTACTATTCCCAAATCCCAGATAGAGATTACTGCCGGATGCGGCAATGGATTCCAGCGTCTCAAACCCGGTATCGTACGCGGTTGCCCAATCCGTGGTTCCGCACGATGTCGCCGTGCAAATGAACATATCGCCATCACCGGTGCTGTACCCTTGGCCGGCATACAAAGCGCTATTAAATACTTCGAGTGAGTAAATCACTTCCTGCGAACCATTCATCGAAACTGCCCAGTCCGTGGCGTCATCGCATTCTTCGGCATCACCTGCCGTACCCGGAGTGCACACATATACATCCCCCTCCCCTGCGATCCCGCCCATCGCAGCATAGAGCTTGCTGTTATATTCGGCAAAATCCCGGACGGAGTCATACGTCGTATTTTGAACAAGCTCCCAGTCTGACGCATTGTCACATTCTGTGGCATTGCCGGCATTTGCCGGATCGCACATTAAAAGATCGCCCTCGCTTCCATCGCCCCCGGTTCCAACGTAGAAGTGATTATTAAACGCCAGCATAGAATACACTTGGTTCCTGTTGCCCGTTTCGGAATACACTTCGGTAAAATCAGACGCGTTATCGCAGTTACTCGCGTTGCCGCCGCCGGCCGGGTTGCACATAATAATATCCGCATCATTGCCACTGCTTCCCAAACCAATATAGAGACGGCTATTAAAAACGCCGAGCGCAAGCGCGGTCTCATAGGTGCTTGCGGTTGCCGTGTACACCAACGTCCAATCTTTGGGGTTATCGCAGAGCGTGGCGCTGCCACCGCCGGCTGGCGCGCACATATAGACTTTTGCTTCGCCCGTGTCATCGCCAAAACCCACATAATAATTACTATTAAATGTTACACCGGCGAATGAATAATCTTCAGCTCCATCAAACCCGCCATAACTATTCAAGATACGCACGTCGCCGTCGGCCGCGACCGTTTCTCCAAATGAGGCATAGACTTTGCTGTTGAGCGTTCCAAAATCCCACGCAATCTCTTCCACCGCAGAATCCCAGAAAATCCACCAGTCTCCGCTTTCGCAGAGAGAAGTGTTTCCGCTGGCCGCCGGATCGCAGGTGTAAATATCCCCGTCTCCCGTGTTTGACCCAAACCCAACATAAAGTTGCGTCCCAATCACTTCCATGGAGTACGCGGTTTCGAAATTCACGACAGGGGCTTTCACCGCGCCGGAAAGCGATTCGCTCCATTCACTTTGATCATCGCAGACTTGGGTGTTTGCTCCTGCGCCGGCCGGGTTGCACACTAACACTTTGCCGTCACCCGTGCTGTTTCCTTGTCCTGCATAAAGGTAGCCATTGAGCGCTCGGAGTGAAAAAATCACTTCTTCGTTGCCATCGTAGCTTAATGTCCAATCAAGCGTAGAATCGCAGAGCGAAGTGTCCCCGCCCGTGCCGGGTGTGCACACCCAAATATCGCCCTCCCCTGTGCTTAACCCTTGAGCAATATACAACCGACTGTTTAAGACGGCCTCATCATAGATCACATCGTTCCCGCCCGTGCCATCAAAAACCGTATGCGAATTGAGCGTCAACACGTCGCCGTCACCGGCCGTTTCCCCTTGAGTCATGTACACGCTGCTGTTGAACGATTCCACGTCCCACAAAATTTCCTCCGCGCCGGTATAGGTTGTCCACCAGTCCCCAGCGTCGCATTTTGTGGCGCCGCCGGATTTGGACGGTTCGCAGACGATCAAACTCCCATCGCCGGTATTCCCGCCTTGGGCGGCATATAGGCTTGTTCCGAACGCTTTCACTTTAAGTATGTATTCTTGCGGACCATCAAATGAGATGGACCAATCCGCGCTTTCGCACACCGTGGAAACACCGGATATTGCAGGGTCGCAAACCAAGACATCGCCGTCGCCCGTTCCCGTTCCTTGGCCGGCATAGAGATAGCCGTTCAGCGATGTGATGCTGTAAATAATTTCCTGCTGGCCATCATACGACGTTGTCCAGGAATCGCCGTCGAACATAATAATGTCGCCTGCGCCCGTGGAATCTCCTAACCCCGCATAGATAATGTTATTGAATACAGCCAGCCCGTGCACTGCGTCAATGCCCGTGCCGTCCGGGGTGAAGAGAGCGCGCGCGCCCGTTGTGCCGGTTGCGGTTTGCGTAGCGTATTCAAATTTGAGTTTGCCGTCATTGTGGTCAAAGTACATCTTGTAGTTTCCGCCTTTGCTCGCGACGACAAAATCTTTGCTGTATGTTGTGGAATCGAACGCGCTCGGGAACTTGACCATGGCCTCCACCGTGCCGTTTGCGCCGGTGAGATCGAGCGAGTTTGCATCTGAAACTTGGAGGTAGTCGTCTGTACCATCGAGATTCGTGACGCCTTTGTGGTTGGTGGAATTCCATCCACTGCTTCCGGCGGTTCCTTGCAGATCGTAGTTCAGCACCGTGCCCGAGGCCTGCGTAGAATGTTCCTGAATCACTGACGTGCCTGATGCGGTGCCGACAAAAATCGTGTTCGATGTTCCCTGCGCGGTTGAGGTGTTTACGGATACTTCAAGCGAAGTGATCGTATTTGAAACGATTGCCGGTGTTGTGGCCGTGGTGTAGTTGACGGTTTCCGAAAACCCCACACCGAGACTTGCCACGCCATCTCTGCGCTGGAGTTTTGCGGCAGATGAACTGTAGTAATACAACTCACCGTCCGTAGTCATGCGCGTCAGCGAATACGAGCTCGTTTCTGTGGAATTTTTGCTCGTTGCCGCGGTTTCGTTAACGACTGTCACACCGCCGGCCGTTGCCACCGCTAAATATGTGGAGCCGGAAATCACCGCGCCCCAAAGATCGTTCACGTTATTATTGACAATCGCGGGCGTTGTGGACGAAAGATACCGCGCCGTACCTACTGATGTGTTTCCACTAATATTCGCGATCACATACCGAAAAACTCCACCATCGCCATCGCCCGCGTACACGTTTGTAGAATCGGCATACACCGCAGTAAATCCATTCGTCAGAGGAACATACCCCTTTGATGTATTGGTGGATTTTGTGATGACGTCTAATCCGCCCGCGGTTGCTATAAAAAGATAGGTGCCGTTGTCGAAAACGTCATTGATGACGTTCGACCCCGTATTCAACCCCGAGCCGCTCGTAAAATTCTGCGCTACTTCGCTTTTCAGTTTGGTCTCGGTGGTGGGATTGATCGCGTAATCCGCCGACGTGTAATTGTTGCTCGCCCACGTCGTGTCTACGACTTGTGTATTTGTACTGGAAAGCACCAAATCCGTACCGCTTTTCACGGTATTGGACTTTGTCGCGCTAGCGTTGTCCCAATCCACATCCGAGGGGATGGTAAGCGTCAATGTGGCGGCAAAAAGATTGGTTTGTGCAATAAACGCCAAAGCAACAAGGACAAGCGGAACAGAAGCCAGCGCCGTCGTTTTATGATGATGACGAACAAAGGCTCGAAGAAAAAAACCAAAACGCGCCCGTCGCATAGCCCTCCGAGCTCTTTTTCGACGATACGAAATATCGCGAAACGCGTGTGAATGATGTAAAGGCGTTTTCTCCAAGATAAGATAAAAAAATTATTCTTCTTCGCAATTTATTATAACATAAAATGCCACGACACGCATGGAAGAGTTATCAACAAGTAAGGCGGTAAGTTATCAGCTGTCAGTCCCGCCTGCGCTATAGCTTCGGCGGGCAAGCAGGATCCGACCCAAGTTGACATCAGGGTCGGATCCTGCTTGCTTACAGCTTATTCGTACCGCAATGCATTCAACGGATTCAATCGCGAGGCGCGAAACGCCGGGTACAATCCCGTGACCAAACCCAAGACTAAGGCGATGACAAGTAATCCCCACAAGAATTGATCCGAAATCATAAATAAATCCAGAGATTCACCATTGAACCGGCTTGCGAGCTTATTCACAACCGTATTCACTATAAAACCCACAAACCACCCAAAGAATAATCCCATGAGGCCGCCCAAAAGACCAATAATCAACGCTTCCGAAATAAAAATGCCTAAAATATCTCTGTTCGTCGCGCCCAACGCCTTCATAATACCCACATCGTGCGTGCGCTCTAAAAGCGAAATGGTCAACGTATTAAACATGCCAATAGATGCAACAACCAGGGCGATTGCGCCAAATAGAACCAAAATCCCTTGCGCAACATTAAAGACCGTAGTGACTTCCGAAACCGTGTCTGCCGGCGACTCTACACTAAAGCCTAAGTTTTGAATGGCGGTGCGAGCGGCGGTTAAATAATCCGGGTTGGAGACAAGAATTTTCACACTCTGGTAATCAACGCTGTCCGCTTCTTTTCCAAAGGACGCTATTGGTGCATACAATACATTGTCCTCCCCCGCCTCTACCACACCGCTAATCGTGTAACTTTTTTTGACGCTTAAAAACTCACCGTCGCTTTGAGGAATAAACATCTCTGTTGAAACTTTTTTGCCCAGAGCATTTTCTGGTTCGGTAAACGTCAACAGTTTTGCTAATTGTGTCGAAATAACAATGTCATCGACAGTTTCTTTTGAAAACCGTTTTCCGAAAGACAGCGCATCGATTTCTGTTTCTATAAAATCATTCCCAACACCGTGTACAACACTTTCTGTCGAGGTAGCATCACTTGCGACAACGACGGTGAAACTCCTCCGCGGACTGACGCTGGCAACATTCGGAACGTTTTTAAACGTCTCGAGCGTCGCGTCGTTCAACACCAACACTTCCGAACCGCCTTTGGACACCTGTAAAAGACGCAAACTTTCCGACGTGGTAATACGATTCACCGTAATTTCTTGCAAACCCCTTCCCAAGGAAAGTAAAAACAACATGGCGCCAATGCCAATGGTTACCGCAGAAACTGTCAACAACGTTCGCAACTTGTTGGCGCGAAACGAGTCTTTAGCAATAAGTAAAATATCAAAGGGTTTCATGATTGTTGTTTTTCAAGAATGGCTTTTGCAAGGTCTACCTCCTTTTTATACGCGTTTGGGTCGATTCCTAAATCGCTTGCGAGCGCGTCCAGTTCTTGGCGGCGATGTTTGCGAGCAAGATCGCGCGCCTGCCGCATCGTGTCGTTTCGATGCGTAGAGGTAAGAGTAGGTTTTTCGGTTTCTTCATCGCTTGGCGCAACACTTGTCTTTGGTGGAATTTCCGGCTTCACATCTTTATTCTGTTCCAAAATCGCATGCGCAATATCTTCTTCCTTTGTGTAGCGTTCAGGATTAAGGCCAAATGTGCGAGCTTTTTCATCTAACTCTTCGCGTTTATATTCCCGCACCATGTGACGGACGTTCCGATCCCGACGAATCATGGCAATTTCTGTTGCACTGCGCAATTGCCGATCTTCTTTAATAATACTCCCGTCCCGCATATACATGACACGGTCGGCATAGTGTAAGTAATCCGGATTGTGCGTCACAAGTAAAATGGTGCGTTTGGATTTGCGATTCAAGTTATGAAAAATTTCCATGATTTCTTCGGCAGTTTTGGAATCGACGTTTCCGGTTGGCTCGTCTGCTAAAAGGATCCACGGGTTGTTGGCAAGAGCTCGGGCAATAGCCACACGCTGTTGCTGACCGCCGGAAAGCTCGGGGGGTTTATGGTTATAGTAGTTCTCCAACCCAAATTCTTTTAACAAATTCTTTGCGCGCGAAACTCTGGCGGAGCGTCGTTCCCCGCGAAAAAGTTCCGGTAACGCCACATTATTGACAATCGTCATGCTGCGCAATAAATTGAACTGCTGAAACACCATGCCAATTTTTTCGCGACGGTGGCGCGCAAGATCGTTTGTGGAAAGCTTACTTAAATCTTCACCGCGGATTTTTACTTTTCCCGTTGTTGGGATTTCTAAACCCGCAATGGTATTTAGTAATGTAGATTTTCCACATCCCGAAGGCCCATACAAAATAACGTATTCCCCAGCGTGAATTTCTAAAGAAATGTCCTTTAGTGCGCTAACAACATTCTTCCCTAAAAGATATTCCTTTTTGATGTGTTCGAGTTGAATAACCGCTCGCGACGCTGTTGACGCCATAAAAAACATTTCTCACAAATATATGCATCTATTATAACATAAACGGCAGTCCCGCCGCCACTGAAGTTTTGGCGGGCAGGCAGCCGACAGCTGTCAGTCAGGATCCGACCTCCAGAGAGGTCGGATCCTCGGGGGTTGAACCACGTACCGTACGGTATGTGGTGAAGCTCGACTTTAAGGGTGTTCTCTTAAATAAAAAGAGAGGCTTGATGCGCCCCTCTTTTTTTCTTTTATCTTTTACTTTGCTACGCGGGTTCCAAACCGTGCGTTGCTCGAGAAACTGTAGAACCAATCGTCCAGAGTCCACCCGGTTGAACCATAACTGTATACCCGCGTGTTGGGCGCATTGCCGTTTTGCGTTGATGTCACCAATTCGGCCTTTTGGTCGTTATCATAATCCGCTAACGCCACATGCACACCGCGCGCATAATCTTTACCATACGGGAAGTGCGAAGCAATGAGATTTAATCGGCTATTGTAGTAATCGTACGTTAGCACCTGACCGCCTAACCCTGCATAGGGCGCAAGGACGATTTCATCATTGCCGTCATTGTTTATGTCCCCGGCGGCTAAATTAAACGTGCCGGCGGTCTGCTCTTGGTAAGCTTGAATCCACGTTAACCGTTTCATGTTGCGGCGTGGCGCACTCACTGCATCATCTGTTCCATCAGAAGCGGTTGTATACTGATACACTTGAATATTAGCAATTGTGCGCCCACCGGTAGGAACGGTCACGATATCTTTCATTCCGTTGCCATTAAGATCCGCTAAGACCAAATCGATGCCAGTACTCAAGCCATTTAATCCATAAGGGAAAACGTGTGCCGCTTCATCCAACGCACTGGTTGTGCCATTGAATGTTAAGATCTGCACATTGGGGGTTATGCCCCGATTCCAGACAACTAAATCATCTTGCCCGTCACCCGTGACATCACCAGCCGCAAGCAGTGATCCATTTTTCAAGACCGACCCATACGTAAACTTCCATGCCAAAACGGTTGGACTGGTAAGACTGTCAGAAAAATCATAGGTTCGGGTGTTGGACGCCACATTGCCGTAAGGCACAACCGCAAGATCCGTTACGCCGTCGGCGTTAAAGTCGCCGGTTGTCATTGTTGCGCCGCCACGAACAGCGGTTCCAAACGGAAAGAGATTTGCCACAAACACGCCTTGATCATTGAAGATGCGAACGTGTGCCACCGCATTGTTTGGTGAAAGAACGGTTGTGACAATTTCTAACGCGCCATCATCGTTTAAGTCTGCAGTGAGCGCGTCGATCTTCAGATTCATCGATGTTCCGTAGGCAAAGAACGACAACGCCTGTGTGCCAGAAGTATCCACAACCCGAATATTCGTTTTCTGCTCTGCGTCCGGCACAAGAAGAATGCCGAGGTTAGCAACCGATGTGGTGAATGTAGCAACAGAAGAATAACCGCCTGTGCCCAGAGAAGAAACCGCGGCGACTTTCCAATAATAGGTTGTCGATGGCGTTAAATCCGTCAGAGCTGTAGAGACGTTAGACGTTGCAACAACTTGGCCCGACGTATCTACCGTAAATGTTCCAAGGTTTGAAGCATCAGTATCGGTTCCCCATGAAACAACATAACTTGTTGCTCCACTCACTTCCGCCCAGCTGATAGTGGCAGAAAACGCGGTTAGCGTGCCGGCTGTTGCATCTGGAGCCGTTAATGTTGAGGGCCCGGCGGGTAAAGTTGTTGCACTCACAGCGTCACTTAAAGCTAAATGTGTGCTTTGATCGGCATCGGCAATGCGCAATTTATAGGAATACGCCGTGCCACCCGTAAGGTTAGCATGCGTCCACGTTTTGCTTGTGGAATACGCTGGCGTTGTCGTTGTTGCCCCACTGCCGTCTAACCATGTGGTTCCGTTGTCTGTTGTAACGGCATACGTTGTGGTTGCAGGGTTTGTTGCGTCTGTGATGGTTAATGTCATCGTGTTCCCGGTTGTTGCGGAATACGAAGCTGTGGCCGTCATGGTTACACTCGTTGACGCTGGTGTCTGTTTTTCATACGCCCCAATATCCATGCGCCCAGAAGCACCATATGGCCGCGTCACCCCGGCGTAATCGGTTGTGGGTGTTGTAGCCGACGGGTTTCCGGCATCAATTAAGGTCGATGTGATTTGTAATGCGAAGTTTTCCGAACCCGATGTGGTAGAAGTAAATAACGGATCCACGCTCAACGAATTGGCATCTTGACTACTTGTTGTACGCCAATCGGCTAAAGTGGTGCTTCCAGTGGTAATTTTAGCAGCCGAACCCACAAGCTGAAAATTATTGTAATCGGAACTTGTCCATGTTGGGCCATCGCCGCCGGCGTACGAAA
This sequence comes from uncultured Gammaproteobacteria bacterium, assembly GCA_964604315.1. Taxonomy (GTDB): domain Bacteria; phylum Patescibacteriota; class Patescibacteriia; order JACPL01; family CAZRYK01; genus CAZRYK01. Next base: position 12,159 of record CAZRYK010000005.1, on the reverse strand, counting down.
TGACCTGCCCATCTGTTGCCGTAGTAAAAGTGTTATTCTGCATGGTGACGCCTGTAATCGTATTCCCGCCGGACTCCACAAAAGTGATGCCCGCTGAAGAGCTATTATAATCGGTATTATTCCGTAATGTTGTACCCGAAACACTGGCCGCCGTTGCCGCAATAATGATGCCGATCCGATTTCCGTAAGAAAGATTATTAGTCACTGTCGGCGAAGTTGACGCAATACTAAAACCAAAACCACTGGATTGACCGGAGTTGGTGTGATTATATGATTTATTGCCGTTTACCGTTAATCCGGTTCCTTGCGCCGTCGCAGTAATACCGCTTTGGGTGTTGCTATAACTCGTATTACCGCTTATGGTCACGTTCGTCGATGTCTGACCCGACAGGTTGATGCCATTTTGCGTATTGGAGTAAGCGGTATTAGAGGTAATGGAACCCGTGGTGATGGAAGAGAGCGCAAAACCATGCGTCGTATTGGAATACGATGTGCTACCGGTAATCGTAATATTAGTGCCCGTTTCAATATTTACACCGCTTTTTGCATTTGTATGAGTGGTATTATTGGAAAGCGTCACGTTATCACACTGTCTCATATAGATGCCGTGGCCATTCGTGCCCGTTGCCCCGGTGATCGTCGAATTTTGGAGTGTGAGATTATTCGACGCGCTACTACAATCAAAACCCGCGGCGCCGGTCGTGGTAATATCCACATCATCAAACGTCCAGCCGGTATTGCTTCCTGTCGTGGAAGAATACTCCTTACCAATAAAGACGCCATAGGCATTGGATCCGGTATTGGAAACTGTAGAATTGGACATTGTGCCATTGGTGGAGCCTTCCGTAATAACAACACCCGTGCCTGCCGAACTTGAAATCGTCAGGCTAGAGATGGTGACACTGTCCCCGTTAGAGATAAAAACGGCCGATCCGGCGGTTGACGATGCGGTGATGGTTGATAGCGTAATGTTCGAGGAATTCAGAAGATACAAGCCATAGGCCGCGGACGACGTTGTGGAAACGCCACTTAAATTGACATATTGCGCAGAAGTAATGGCAATACCCGAACCACCGGTGACACTAATACTTAACGCGGGCTGACCGCTCCATCGCGCAATGGTTGTCGGCGCACTCGCAGTGCCGACAAAACCAATATTCATCGTTGTTGATAGCGTCCCCGTGACATACACTGTATCGCCAGCGGAAACATTCGAATCAAACTGTGAAATAGTGGTGTAGGGGTTGGCCTCGGTTCCACTTTGCGTCGCATTAGACCCGCCGAAATTAAAATATTTTGTTGCGGCTTCGGCGGGGGAAGCATTGGCAATAAAAACTCCGGCGAAAATGAACGTCGCCATAAAAAATGCGCTTCTCCATGTCATATAGGTGATATTATTTATGTATAGAATTTAGTGTTTTTATTATAACATTTTTTCCTATCTGAAGCAGATGGGAACTTGTGGATAACTTGACAAAATTCACCAAAAAATGTAAGGTAGCGTCATCGAGTTTTTAACTCATTATTAGTACTCAACGTATGAGAAAAACACTGTCGGTAGGATTGTTCCTTCTCGGCGGAATTGTGATTTGGAGCGGTTTGGCTTTTGGCGGCTTATTGAGTGTCAGCGCAGACACAGGCGACGAAAATCGCCTTTTTGTGGATGCATCCGCGCTCCCCGGAGGAGACGGCTCACGGGAACGCCCCTTTAGCGACATTCATTCCATTATGGTGGCGTTGGAAAATCCCAACAACACCAAAAGCGAGGTTTGGATGTCTGGCACGTTTACCGAGCCCTTTATGTTAAACCCGGAAATGTCCGGAACGCCAGAATCACCCCTTGTGATTAAACAATGGGACGGCGAAGAACAGACGTTTATTGATACATCTCTTCTGCCAAACGCATCGGCAATTTCGTACAACGGAGCAAACTATATTACCATTGATGGATTGCATGCGCAGGCCGGCGGGGATGACACCGGCAGTCTTCCGATTTTTGTGAACAGCTCTACAGGCGCGGTTGTGCGCAACGGGCGGTTCTTTGGCGGCGGTGAATCTGGAACATGTTTGTCTTTTTCGACGAACGTCACGATTGAAAATAACATTTTCGAAGATAATGAAGGCAACGGAATTCTTGTTCCCAGTGTTACCGGCGCCGTGATCCGCAATAATATCATTCGCCGCAACGCTTCCCAAAGTTTTAGCGCCGGCATCTTCATTAATGCAAGCACAGATATTGTTATTGAGGGCAACACTATTGAGAATAGTAAAACCGACGGCATCTTTGCCCCGGGAGTTGGCAACATTACCATTGAAGGCAACGACATTATTGGAAACATGTACAGTGGCGTTGCACTATGGGGTGTGAACGGCGTAGGGAATATTGTCAATAATCGTATTGTGGGAAATGTCCGAAACGGTCTGTATATGGACTCCATGAATCCTGCAACCGTGAACATTGCGGGCAACGTGTTGGCAAATAATGGCGCCGGCGGAGCTTACTTCAGAGTTGCGCCCAACACCGTAACCTTTAATATTGCGAACAACTCGTTTCTTGCAAATACGTCTTACGGTCTTTCCCTTGATCAAGATCAGGGCTATGTGAACTTGTACAACAATATTATCTTGGGCCACAATGTTGGCGCGCAGATCATGACCAAACGCACCGACAGAATTCAGTCGGATTATAATGATCTTTTTGCTAATGACGAGAATATTCAATTCCGATCCAATGCTCAAGAGCCGTGGAAGGGTTGGGACGACTGGAAAACCTTGGGCAAAGACGGACGCTCCATGCGCAAAGACCCCAAATTCACAGCAGAACTAACGTGCATTGGCGACAGTGGTGTTTGCCTTAATTATCACTTAAGCGCAAGTTCGCCATTGCTGAATGTGGGGAAACGTATTGGAAACGCGCTTACAACCGACATCGACGGTGAAACCCGCACCTATAACCGCATTGATATTGGCGCGGACGAATATCTTCCTAGTTTGTAGGTTGTAGGTTGTTGATATATAAAAAAGTTCATCTAAATTAGCTCCGACGTACCGTCGGGGCTAATTTAATAAATAAAATATCTCCCAACTACTAACTATCTACCTACTACTTCAGTTTGCTAGCGCTCCAAACCGTGCAGATGGATCAAAGGCATAAAACCATGTTCCCAACACCCAACCACTGCGTTTCGTATAGTGGTAAAATCGGGTATTCGGCGCATTACCGTTTTGCGTTGTTGTTACCAATTCATCGAGTCCGTCATGGTCGTAATCGGCCATCATCACATGTATGCCACCTTCATAACCCTTAGAGTAAGGGAAAAATGATGCGATAAGATTGAGTTTGTCGTTAAAATATTGATAGGTGAGGATGTGGCCACCAAGCCCTGTATTCGTTGAAACAACGAGTTCCTCGGTTCCATCGCCGTGAACGTCACCCGTGGCTAATTCAAAACCCCCTTCGGTTTGTGGCGCGTAGCCCCTCTTCCACGTCAGTCGTCGCATATTCCGACGCGTGCCAGCCAACGTTCCTTGCGATGACGTATCATAAGTATATATTTGCATGTTCGCAATAGACGTATCGTCGCTCGGAACCGTAATGATTTCTTTGGTTCCATTTCCGTCTAAATCTGCCAGCGTCACATCTGCGCCGCTGGGTAAAGCATGCGGGTATGGCGCAACATAGGCAACCTGTGTCAGACTGCTTGTTGCAGAATCAAACGAAAAAACTTGCACATTCGGGCTACGCTTTCTGTTCCACACAACGATTTCATCCACTAAATCGCCCGTAACATCTGCCGAGGCAACAACGGAACCGCTACGCAATCCGCCATCATAAACAAACGTCCACGCCAGGCGCTGGGGTTCTACCCATCCATTGGTAAAGGTATACACTTGTAAATTCGATATCGCGCCAAAAGGAATAATCGCCAGATCAGCAATTTCATCGCCCGTAAAATCCCCTACCGCTACTTTTGCGCCTTCATGTACACCCTCGACTTCTCCGTAAGGAAAAAGATTTTTTAATAAGACACCGTGTTCATCAAAAATTCGCACATGGGCATTGGCAGAGCGTGGCGCCGTTGGCGTGGTAATAATTTCTAACCGGCCATCACCGTTAAGGTCAGCAGACGTCGCATCCATTTTGAGCTTCAGCGCGTCGTAGGCAAAAAACGACAGCACCTGTTTTCCGGCAATATCGACGATGCGGACATTCGTATCTTGCACATCGTCCGGCGTTAAAATAAAACCCAGACGCTCTGGGACCGTAACAAACGATTGCACTGTTGATGCAGTGTTGACATTCACGCTATGTATGGCCGCGACTTCCCAATAATATGTCGTGCCTTCCTGAAGATTCTCTAACGTGGATTCAATCACAGCTGTTGCGCTTGCGTCAGTCTGCGATGGTGACGGAATCACAACGCTACCGCCGTTGGTTGCGGCTGTGTCGGTTCCATAAGTTATTTGATACGCGGTTGCGCGCCAGACGTTAGAAAAACCCACCCTCGCGCCAGTCCACGATAGCGTATTGGCGCGCCGCGTGGGGTTTACCAGAGTTTCCGGCGGAGACAAAACCGCATACCCAAGATATTCATAGGCGCCGATGTCGCGAACACTCGCTAAGTACGGCTTGGGGTTTCCGGCAAAGTCTGTAGTGGACGCGGTTAACGACGGATCGCCAGCATCAATCAATAGCGAATGGGACTGCAGGCTAAAATCTGACGCATCGGGATTCGTGAATAACGGGTCGACCTCGAAGGAATGGGTATCCCCGTTGGTTAACTCTTGCCAACCGGATAACGTCGTTAATCCACTTTTGTAACTGGCGTTTCCATCCTGCAAATAATACACATTGTAATCCGATGTTTCTGGATACACGTCATGCGAGCCGTATTGCGATTGCCACACGGCCTGCGACGCGCTGACGGTAAAAGCATTATTGACCATGGTGACACTTCCAACCGATTGTTCGCCACTTTCGGAATTAATAGCGCTCACGCCAAAACGGTTCTTATAAAAAGTATTGTTAATAATTTCTGTGCCGTCGGCTCCGGTGTCCAATTGAATGCCGCTTGTATTCCCAGAAAGGACATTATTTTCAACGCGCGCCCCAGAAACCGACGCCCCTAATTGAATACCACCCTTGAGGGTTCCCAAACAATTCTTCACAAGATTCCGTCGCACGGAAAGGCCCGACGTATATGTAAATTTAATGCCACTATCCACGCTTGCCGACGTGCATTCAATGGTGTTATCTTCCACCGTCATATTCGCAATCATCGTGGTGCTGGGACTGCCGCGGCCGATGGCGGGATACGGAATGCCAGTTAAGGTATTTCCGGAAATCGTCACATTGTTGGTGGCCGCGCCGCTTGCAAACAAAATACCGTGACTACCGGAAAGCGGTGTAGTAAATGTGGAATCCGCAATGGTAATGGTGTCGCCAGATTGCACTTTCACTACGCCCATGTTTTCACCGCCGCCGCTCGTAAACGTCGAATCGGTTACCGTAACATTGTTTGCCGCAATGTGAATGGGCGTTCCGTTCGTAAGGTTTGCAAACGACGCATTGGACACCGTCACGTTTGAGCCATCGATATTGATAATCCCCTCGCCCGGATCCCCGCCGTAACCCGCCCAACCCGTCACCGTAACGCTCGAAATCGTCGCGTTGCTCGCCGTTTCAGAAACACGAATAACGGCTTCGCTACTAGATGACGACGTCAGGTTATCGACAGTCAACCCCGTACCGCTACTAAACAAAATACACATACCATTCATGACACGATCGCATGTGATATTTGATAGAGTGATGTTATTGCCGGCAACCACAAAGGCTTCGGTGCTAGACGCCTCTTTGTTACCGGTTTGTTTCCAGCCATCAATCGTCAAATACGACACCGACGATAAAATGTTGACAATCGATGCGGAAGAGATTGTAAAGGTGCTCCCGGGCCACACAGCTAATGTTGTTCGCGCGGTTGCGGACCCTTGTAAATTGCTTACCGTAATGGCGCCGATCGAAACCGTACCCTTAAAATACACCGTGTCTCCGGCAACCACCGACGGGCTGGCATTATCCCAACGGTTAAACGGCGAACTTTCTGTGCCACTTCCATTACTTCCGGCGTTCACATCCACATACCAGGTATTAGCCGCAGACGCCTCCGGCGACCACAAAACAAACCCGCCCACAATGATTGCCGCTGTTATCAGCGACTTGAATATTCTCATAAATGCTTGAGAAGCTAGTTGAGATTGACCTCGTCCGCGCCAATATCGACCTTGCCGTCCACAAGACGATTATCGCCATCTATGTCTGTTGCCGGCGCGCCCGTTACGCGGCCACGGCCAATCAACGGCGAGGTCGCTTGCAAATGGTAATCGTCCAGCAAAGGATTCACGAACAGCGGATCAAGGTTGTTTTGCGAATGGCAATCTTTTCCGTTATTTCTACAGGCTTGGTCTAGCGTTCGACTCTTGCCATTAAAGAACGCATACACCTGATAACCGGAAAAGGCGTTAAAGTCAGAAACAATTTTGCTCATTTCTGTTGTGAGCATGCGGGCAACGGTGGGATTATCTGCAAACACATTGTTGCCAACTGTGACTTCAGGTACCGGAATCGTCGGGCTCTGAACCATGACACCGGTCGTATTGTTGACCACGGTATTGTTTAAAACCTGCACCCCCACCGGGTCCGAAAGATTCACCCCCATGTTATTGCGCACCAAGACATTATTTTGAACCGTGACGCCAGAGCCCCCCTCGACCTTCACGCCTACCCGATCCGTGTCTTTGACAACATTGGCATTCACCATGGCGTTTTGCGTTTGCGCAACAGCAATTCCACCTTCGCTACCCGTAACGGTATTACCGGCGATGGTTGCGTTTATGGTTCCACGAACGTTAATACCGTCGCTCAAAGTATTAGCAACGCTTGTTCGTTGAATCGTCACATTGCTCCATCCATTAATCGAGACACCGGTATTGCCACCGTACACCGTATTGTCTTCAAAAATCAAATTCGTCTCCCCGCCAGCGCCGCGCGACGCAAGATTCCCGCCGCCCATGATGTTTTTCCAATTATTATCATAGACTTCGTTGCCGCGAACCGTAATATCTTTAGACCCGCTTCCGGCTAAAATCCCATGTTCGGCATTCCCATAAGCAACATTATCTTCCACCAAAATCCGCTCCGAGGACATGGGCATATAAATTCCGATCAACCCATTGTTAAACGCGGTGTTTCCGCGAATCACAACATCTTGAGAACCGTACACGCAAATCCCTTTTTCATTCGCATTGCTCGCGATGTTGTTTTCTAACACAATGTTGCGCGAATACTGACTCCAGATGTTGGTTGCTTTCGCGCCCATAGTGCGCTGATTGCGGATGGTGACAAATTGCGTGTCGTGAAGAAAGTAAGCAAGATAAACAGGTTTTCCATTTATGTCTCCCAACGTCACGTCATTGATCGGCATACTGCGCCCAGGCCACTGATCAATGATGGTTCGTGTTTCTTCACTTGTTCCCCCTTTTCCTGCGGGAATATCGACCTGTTCGGCAAAGTTTCCTGTTGCGTAGATAATATTTTCCTCCCCGGGAACGATGAATGAAAGAGCAGTTGCAAAGGTATTCACGGGCTCCTCGGGCGTTCCCTGCCCGTTTACTGGCGCGTCGCCGTCAACATAAATAATTGCGGCTGACACTTCTTTGGCCCCTGCCAAAAAACTAAAAGCTAAACCCAAAAAACCGATAACAAAGAGCGAAAGGAATCGGTGTTTCATAAGCGAGCTTAAATTGATAAAATCTTAGACTTTTTCATTAAATGATATTAATGGTCAAGTCTTTACCTCCGTATACTTCATTAAAAGACAAAAACCTAAAAAAGTCAACCTTGTTCAAAAGTGGCCAAAGCTCGGTTTCGGACATCGATTTTTGTAGACTTTTCTTACGAGGTCATCTGAAAATGAGCTTTCGCATATTTCGAGCGACTTTTTGAGATGAAATCGCCGAAGCACGACGAGGAATATCGAGATATTTCGAGGAGGATGAGGCGATGTCAGCCGAAAAGGCGCTGAAAGATGCGGGAGAAAAAGACCTTTGGTCATTTTTAGATGACCTCTACGTCAATCTTTGCCGAATCTTTGTAAGCAAGGAAAGATAAAAATGTACGTTGTGAAGCGTTGCTAAGCGTAGAGCTAAGGGTTCTTCGGCCACAAAAAGATGACGCAAGTAGGCGCGGGTAAAATGTTTGCATGTGTAACAATCGCATTTGCGGCTGACGGGTTTTGTGTCGCTCGCATATTGCGCATTTAAGATATTGATATGCTCGTAAAAATCTTTGTGTTTAAGATTTTTGTGTTTCCAAATATATAATCGGCCGTGGCGAGCTTCGCGAGTGGGTATAACGCAGTCGAACATATCAATGCCTCGGGAAACCAGCTCGAGAATCTGTTCGGGCTTTGCACCGCCCATAAAATACCGCGGTTTGTTTTTGGGTAGCATGGTAGTTACCACCGATGTCATCTGCATCATTTGTTCTTCGGTTTCCCCAACCGCTAAACCGCCAACGGCAAATCCATCAAAAGGCAGTTGCGTTAATTCTTCTGCCGAACGCCGACGCAAATCTTTAAAAATTCCCCCTTGCACAATACCAAACATCTGCTGGCCTTTTTTGCGTTTCACTCTCAAACAGCGCTTAGCCCAGGCGGTTGTGCGTGTGACGGCTTCACCGACGCGCTTCTTCTGCGTGTCCGGCGCTTGCACGTCATCTAACACCATCATAATATCTGCCCCAATCACTTTTTGAATTTCTATGGAGCGTTCGGGTGTTAAAAAATGTTTGGACCCATCGCGATGCGAGCGAAAAGCCACGCCTTGGTCGGTGATTTTGCGCAATCGCGATAAACTAAAAACTTGGTACCCGCCACTGTCCGTTAAGATGGGCCCGTTCCATTGCATGAAGTTGTGCAAACCCCTGGCTTTTTTTAACACCGCTTCCCCGGGTTGCAACAGTAAATGGTACGTGTTGGACAACAAAATTTCTGCGCCCGCGTTGCGCAGTTCTTCGGGCGTCAAGGATTTTACCGAACCCTTGGTGGCAATCGGCATAAAAAACGGCGTCTGGATTTTGCCATGAGAAGTGTTAAGAACACCGCGTCGTCCAAAACGTGATTCTTTCAGCAATCGAAACATTTTTATTTAAACAATCTTTAAAACTGACTGCTACCTGCCCGCCATTGCCTGCGGCTTCAGGCGTTAGCAGGCGGGACTGCTGACAGCTGAAATTACTGCACTTTTCCGTCACCGTTGTAGACCGGATCGGTTTCCAGCAAGGTGGTCTGCGCCGCGGCAGAATCTTCCAACGATTTGTTGGTAAACGCATCCACGCCTTCCAATGTTGCCTTATTTACTAACGTCAATACTTTTCCCACATCATTGACCAATGGTGTTACGGCAACGTCAAAGGACGCATCTAACCCCACATTCGCAGTACCCGAATGCGCTGGTATATTTTTTATGGTCCAATTCACGGTACGCGTGTCGACATCGAACGTCACCGTATCACCCGCGTTTGCCGATGTTGTACCAACCCAAAAAACCGAATCTGGCAATATGGCGCTCACTGTCGCCGTATTCACCGCACTCGTCGTCGTTGTCATATACCAATAAATGCGATACGTTGTTCGCTGACCGGCAACAGGCGGCAATGGTCCGGTTCCTACGGCTAAACTTTCAGCATCATAATACCGCGCTTCTTGCAACAGATCCACCACACTAGAAAATTTCACCACCACAGGGGATGACTCATAATGTTTCCCGGTCACAGCGACGCCCGAATCTAACGTTAACGATGTCACGGTTGCCGTTGCCGAAAGCGAAACATCGGTATGGTCAAAATCTGAAGGTACAGTCTTTTCTGTTGCTAGCGTAAACGTTGTAGAACCTTTATCGCCCGGTAGCAGTTCGGACAAATCGTCGTTCACTTTTTTATCAAACGTCACTTTAACAACCCCATCACTTCCCGTAACCTCACCATCGACCTCTTGATTCTTCGCAACCAAAACATCTTCGCTGTTGTCAAACACCACTTCTAACACCACGTCGGTCACCCGCGTGTCCGAGGTATTTTCATAACTTACTTTGTATTCAATCTTGTCGCCAAGCAGAGCTATATGATCTTGTGGAATCACCGTGTCTAAAGTTAATTGCAATTGGGTATCGACAACCAAAATTAACGCTTGTGCCGTGACTTGCTTGCGATATTGACCATCCTCGTCTTGCATGCTCAACGTAAAAATCAATTGCCGATTCTCGCCCACATCGGTATTGAGCGAACCATTCACAATAATGGTTGCTTCTTTGCCCGCATCTAATTGGCTCACCACCCAGGCCTGCTGGTTAGCTTCCGGTTTAGCGCTTTCTAAAACATAATCCAGCGGCAATTCGGCTTCGATTTTAATATTCGCAAGCGGCTTGGCAGAGGTATTTGTATACGTGACGGTTGTGGCAAACGATTGATTCGCCGCAACCGAAACCGGCGCAACAATGTCTAACGCAATAAGCGAATCGTTAATCACAACATCGGCTGTGGCTGTGGTTTCGAATTGCGAACGGAAATTGTCTGGCACATACGTTAAGGTCGCAGATATTTTTTTGGCGTTATTGATTTCCCCAATAATGACGCCGGTAATTTTTACACTCCCCGCGACACCCTGATCTAACGTGCCTAAATCCCACACATTTTGTTTTCCGCTCGATGGCACGTCCACGGCGATAAAGGTAAAACCTTCGGGGTAACGCAACGTTAACACCAAATCTTGCAACTTCACGCGATCCACATTGCTATAGCGCACTTCAAAAGAAAACTCCTCGCCGCTTTTCACGTTTTCCGGCGCGTCAATAGTTAAATCAATCGACGACGATTCTTTTTTTGGGGGTTCTGTAAAATCTGAACCCCAATAATAAAACCCAGCCGCGCCCAAGGCAAGCAAGAAAAAGCCTGATACCACCCATTTTACCCACGTCTTTTTATGTTTCTGAATTTTCGTCATGTCATCTTTTTTTTCGTTTTCCCGTCCATGATAAATCTCTTCCAAAATCGCATGGGTTTCGTCTGGTTTTTCTTCGGTTTTCTTTTGCTCAAGATCTTGCGGCGATTCCTGCACAGGCTCTTGCACATCTTCTTTAACATCATCAACCACATCATCCATTTCTTCCTGATCTTTTTTCACGTCCTCTGGCAGTGCCTCTAAACTTTTTTTTCGTTTCTTCATATCTATATTATTATACCATACCTTTAAGGCTCTTGATTTGCCCTTCAGTGGTATGCTCGCGAAAATTCCGCAAAATCGAAACCCATTCCTCGCCGTCGTTCATGAAAAAATCTTCCGACACCAGTCGCGACGGCAGAGATTGCAACACACAAACCGATATTTCTGAAATCGCAGGGTACGACGACGAATAATGTTTTGTGTGAGCTAAACCGGCCCGTTCCGTGTCAAAAGTCAGGACATCTTCTTTCTTTACTCTTTCGCGGCACACCACACATTCTTCTAATTCCGGCCGGTACCCTAAATGATACAAGAGATGAAAGAAAAAAACTTCTAAATGCTTTTCGACATCTTTTGCCAACGGCTGGTTTTTTTCAAACCACGAATCAAAAAACGATAAACCATCCACGATTTTGTGAAACAACTCCACATCGCGATATTGTTCTTTGGTAACCATGTGCACAAATTCTAAAATCGCTTGCAGAACGGTTGTGCCTAAAAATGATGATCGCAAGTGGATGAAGTATTCATTTAATGCGGCGCCGGCAAGTTTGTCTGATCGCTTACCCCGAGCAATCATGATGCGCACCAAACTCCCGGGCTCCATGTGGCCGGCTAATTTACTTTGTGTTTTACGGATCCCCTTGGCCATTAAACTTACTTTGCCAACATGCGCGGTGTACACAACAAAAAACTTGTCGACCTCGGAAAGATTATTCCGGCGCAAAACAATGGCATCGGTTTGGAACGTCTCGGCCATGAAAACTTTTTTAGCTGATCCACTATACCAATTTACCTTCGCAAAATCAAGGATCACCCTTTAGTTGTTAGCGGGAAGTTAAAATGTCCTACTTGAAGGGGAAATAGAAATGTCCTAGTG
>CAZRYK010000004.1:0-36253 GCA_964604315.1 uncultured Gammaproteobacteria bacterium | reverse complement strand
GTTAAGGATTCTTGCTTTTATCTTAACCTTGTTCCATCTGACTTAGTATACCCTTTTAGATCAAATTTCATGTCGTTTAAAACCGTTACAAAGTCCGCAGAAGGCTTAGCCTTGTCTTGTAAAGTTTTTTCCGGAAGGCGGATGGTTAGTTTCCAGGCATGCAACATCATGCGTGGGAAACCCTTGGTTTTCAAACGCCGAGGTTTATACAACTGATCGCCCACAATCGGATACCCGCGGTTTGCAAGGTGCACCCGAATCTGATGCGTACGGCCGGTTTTAGGCGCCACTTTCAAAAGGCTATAAGCCGGAACCGTTGCCAACGTCTCATAAAAGGTTTCCGCCAGCTTTCCTTGACCCTCCTTGTCTACCACCATTCTGCCCTGGCGCGAAGCATGACGAATAGGACCCTCTATCACTCCCGCGGAAGGATTAAGATGCCCATGCACCACGGCTAAGTAAACTTTTTCCACGGCTTTAGTTAACCACGCATTTTTTAACGCTTCGTACGCGTCTTGATTTTTTGCAACAACCATCACGCCCGATGTTTCTTTATCTAAACGATGCACAATACCGGGACGCGATTGGTCTTCCCCCACACCGCGAATGGATGGATATTTTTTTAATAGGCCGTCAACAAGCGTGGGCTCATGCGTGCCATTGCCCGCGTGCACCAACAGCCCGGCAGACTTGTTAATAAACGCCACGTCGTCATCTTCATGCAATACGTCAACAAAAACATTGTCCAAAGTTTGAAGCGCTTGTTCTTTTTGCGGAATTTCTCCTTCAATGACGTCGTCCAGTTTTAGCCTGTACGAGGATCGAATAATTTTTCCATTTACCGTAATTTTTCCACCTTCAATATTTTTTTGAATCCATGCGCGCGAAAGCTCACTATGCTGTTCCCGCAACATGGCGTCTATGCGCTTTCCTACATCGGAGGAAGTAATAACTTTTTTCATAGATTTTAAAAAAGCACCTCCCCCTTGCCTTCATTACTCAAGAAGAGCTTGCGATTTTTTTATCAAATGTCAAAATGGTTTCATTGGCAGCATTTGCACGCGCAAGAAGATAACTATCAACAAAATGAAAACCTGCCCTGTACGACGTCCAGAGCAAGCGCAAAGTTGCTCGTTCTTCTACCTTTAGCCAGCGCTGATTCACAAAAACTTCCAACGCTTTGGCAATATCTCCTCGTTTGAGTTTATAAAACGATTCAAGCACAAAAGCTGTCTCGGCTATGACAAGACTTGTCACGACAATCGAGCGCTTTCCTTTTTCTGCCTCACGAAACCATTTTTCCGCTTGTTTATGATGCTCCTCATGATCGGCAACAAGAAAACGCACAAGAACGTTCGTATCTAAAAGAGCGTTTTTCATATACGCTTTGCCCACTGCTTTGTAAATGCGGTGCGAGCAGATTTTAAATCTGCATCACTTAGATGCACAGAAGATTTTAACCCGCCCGAGAGCGACCAAAAATCCCCCTTGGGCTCAACAATAATAGAATTTCCTTTTGTTCGGACAATGGCTTTAGCAGATCCACGGATTCCAAAATGCTCACGAATACCTTGAGGAATAGTGAGTTGCCCCTGCCGAGTAATACTAACGACGTGTTCCATATAAAATAATGAATGATCTATATTCATTATTATAGACCATTCCATTATATTTGTCAATAACACACTAAATCTCTATTTGCCTTGCCAAAAATTGCTTATTGGCATTGTGATTTTCCAGTTCTTGAATAAAATCTAAACGTGAAAGGACTTTCAGCGATTTAATATCTAATTCTTTTATCTGCTTTGCGAATCTCTGTTTGAGTTCTTCAGAAGTAATGTCCAATAATATCTCAAAATAAAAACCCACATTTGTACTGTAATTGATATACACCATTTTCAGAGCCTTAGCAGAAATATTGTCTTTTTGAATAATCGCTTCCTCTTCTAACTCCTTATATAGAGACCCGAAAAGGTCCGCGCCGGATTTTATAGGCGGTTCAATTTCCATGATGCCGCCCAAAAAGTCGGTTTTATTTTCGTTCATGGATTTTCCGGAAAGCTCGACCATTAAATATTTGTCATCCAAAGTTTTAACGGTTGCTAAGGTATGGCCACCTTTTCTCCAATATTCTTCTGTTAGATCATAATAACCTTCTGCTTCAATCAAACATTGACGAGTCTTAAAATCAAACACACCAAAGTCGAGGGTTAATTTTCCTTCATCTAATTTAAGAAAATTTAATCTATAAGAAAGACCATTGTAAATATTTTTACCATGTTCTTTTGCCTTTTTCAATTTTTCTTCCCAGAGACGATCTAACTGATTTTCTATCTTTGGATCAATCTTTCTATTCGATGCACTAACCGTTATGAATAAATCTTCCGGCTTGAAACGTCCCTTTGCAAGAATAATGGGTTTGATCATCATTGTTCTATGTTAGTGGGCGTACCAGGATTCGAACCTGGGACCACCTGCTTACCCGCCTGCCATAGCTGGTGGGCGCACCTGGACTTGAACCAGGGACCGCCTGCTTATAAGACAGGTGCTCTAACCACTGAGCTATACGCCCATGTGCGGCGGGCAGGTAAGACAGGTGCCCCCGCCTGCCAACGCCTGAAGCCGTAGGCAACCCGCCCGCCTCGCCTTGCGAAGCATGGCGGGCAGGTGGCGGGCAGGTCCCGCGCTTGCAGGGGAATTTATCTATATGCGAAGCCTACAAAATCCCCCTTGTTTATGCAAGGGGCGGCGAAAAAATGCATCAACAGCCGCACTATACTTGTATGTTCTTTCGGCCAAAGTAGGACGGCAAGCGATCAATCACCCGCGCGAGTTTGCTTTTCACTTTGCCGCTCTCCAAGTATTCAAACATAGTCATCCACGATGTCCATTGAAACGCCGCAACTAAAGAGCCAGTCGCTAAAATCCACACGGCAATAACTGCAATGCCCAAGACCGCAATAATGTTAATGACGGCTACGGCACCCATGGCGCTCACCAGCAAACCAAACACAAAGAACGGCAACGCGATTGCTAAAATGCCAAGGACTAACAAAACGCCGGCCACAATATTCACCAATAAAAGAATCAACGCCATTTCTGCGCTTACAACCCAGTTACGCGCAAAAAGTAAAAAGCCGTGCGCCAACGCATCGCGAACGGTTGTTCCGCGCAAGACCACATAACCCATGGCGTATCGCAAAGTAAATGCAATCACTAGTGACAACGGAATAAAAATAAACACCACAATTAATAGCAAAGTTAATTGCCACACATCGTCTTGCGCCGTAGTGTACGCCGCATAGCCTAAAGGAAGACCGGCCGCAAAAAAGATGACCCAGTTAATAAGTTTGCCAAATAGCGACAACCAGAGCGTTTTCCAAAAAAAGCGACGACCCGCATGCCACGCCGCATCCACTGGAACCAACTTTTGCGCATTCGCCTCCCCGGTGGTATAAATCAACGCGCCTTGCGACAACACGGACAAAGCATACGCCACCACAAAGAGAATAATCAATACCAAACTCCAGCCAATCGCGGCGGCCTTATTCGTGTTAACCGTATCGACCAATCCATTCCACAGAACCGTCAAAAATCCGGTGGCTTGCTGTTGCGTTAATTCCGTCACAATCTGCTGTTGGAAATTATACGCATCAATATGTTGCAAAATGACTTCATATTCTCCGGTCGATCCCAATAGCGCGGCGAACAACCCAAAGAACCACAAAAATTTGTGTTGCCACACAATGTGCCACCCTGTGCGAAGAATATTTCGATAGATTCCTTCCATGGAAAGCTTTGCGTAAAGTTTACAAAATGATTATACCACAAAACCACCCTAACAACCAACAGAGGGTGTGGATGAATACTAAAACTCTAAATCGCAATAGGTTCTTCTTTTGGCGCTGATTCAAACAACGCTTCAAACTCTTCGCGTTCCAAGGTTTCTTTTTTCAGAAGCACTTCGGCGATGGCATTCAGTCTATCGCGTTTTTCACGAATAATTTTTTGCGCCGTTTCTTTGGCGTTCTGAATAAACGTTGCAACCTCGTCATCGATTTTTTCCGCGGTCTTTTCACTGTAATCGCGCCGTTCAGAAATTTCTTTGCCCAAGAAAATCATTTCTTCGCGATGGCCATAGGTGCGCGGCTCTAAGGTGTTGCCCATGCCGAAATCGGTGACCATGCGTCGCGCTAACTTGGTGGCTTCTTGCAAATCGTTGCTTGCGCCGGTCGTAAGTTCGCCAAAAACTTCCAATTCGCCAACGTAACCCCCTAACATCACGGCCATGTCGTCAATAAACGCAGGCTTCGTATGCATCCGACGGTCTTCATCGGGCAACTTTAAGGTATAGCCGGCGGCACGACCGCGCGAAATAATCGAAATTTTGTGAACAGGGTCGGCATGCGGAAGCATTTTAGCAACCAAGGCATGCCCCGCTTCGTGGTAGGCCGTGACTTCGCGCTCTTTTTCCGACATGACATGGCTTTTGCGCGCGGGCCCGAGCATGACTTTTTCGATGCTTTCCAAGGCTTCCTTCATGCCCACTTTTTTCTTGCCATTGCGCGCCGAAAGAATTGCCGCTTCATTTAACAGATTGGCAAGATCCGCGCCAGAAAACCCGGGGGTACGTTTGGCAACAACTTTTAAATCCACTTCTTTTTCTAATGGTTTGTTCGCCGCATGAATATTCAAAATAGCTTCGCGCCCGCGAATGTCCGGAAGGTCTAACGTGACTTGGCGGTCAAAACGCCCTGGCCGCAAAAGGGCAGGATCGAGGATGTCAGGTCTATTAGTAGCCGCAATCACAATGACATTGGTCTCGTTATCAAAACCATCCATTTCCACCAAAATTTGATTCAACGTTTGCTCGCGCTCATCGTGACTTCCGCCTAAACCGGCTCCACGTTGACGGCCCACGGCATCGATTTCATCGATGAACACAATGCACGGCGATTTCTTTTTGGCTTTTTGAAACAGATCGCGCACGCGGCTGGCGCCCACGCCTACAAACATCTCCACAAACTCTGAACCGGAAATATGAAAAAACGGCACATCGGCTTCCCCGGCAACCGCACGCGCCATTAAGGTTTTACCCACACCCGGCGGCCCAACCAACAACACGCCGCGCGGAATTTTTGCGCCCAGCGCGGTAAACCGTTTGGGCTCTTGCAAAAACTCTACCACCTCTTGCAATTCCTCTTTAGCCTCGTCGCTTCCGGCCACATCTTTGAAGTGTGTGCGTTTTTTAGGATTTTCTTCCACCTCTTGCTCTTTTGCCCGCACCTGCCCAAACATCATTGCCCGATTGTTAGACCCTTGCACTTGCCGCATCATAAACCAGATGAATCCGCCAATGAGCAAGAACGGAATAATAATGGGTAAAATCGCGCCAAAAAAAATGTTGGACGCGCTATTATCTTTTACGGAAATCGGGGTCGCTTGCAGTTTAGAAGGCTCAACACCGTAATTTGTCAAAATGGTTGTTAACGCTTCGCCGGATTCTTTACGCGATTCAAACTTTTTGTCTTCACTATTCACGATGATTAAATCATCGCCGTCGATCTCTACCGATTTAATTTTCCCAGCATTGATTTCTGACGCCAAGGTATTCACCGACATTTTTTCCGCTTGATTGAACGGAGAGTTTTGTAAACTTAGGAAACTTGCAATCATCAAAAAGATAATGAAAAAAATCGCAAGGTTCTTTACAAGACTTCGGGCGTTATTCGTTTTTTTGGGCATGAGTTTATTCTTTAAATAGAGCTCATTACGCCTTGGGTTCTTCGTTTTCTGTTTCTTTCGCTTCCCTCGGCGCTTCAGGAGTTTCTTCCAGTTTTTCGGAAACCTCTTCCGTTTCCTGCTTTTCCTCTGGCTCGTCGCTCGTTGTTTCCACATCGGCAACATCTTGCGCTTCTTCTTTTTTCTTTTTCTTAAGCGAAAGGCCTAAACGATGTTTATCTGCCTCAATAGAAATAATCGTGAAAGGGTATTCTTCGCCGATCTTCACAATGTCTGCGGGGTCGCGAACCAGTTTGTCGGATAACTCGGAAATATGCGCCAACCCATGAATGTCCGGGTCCAATTCTACAAACGCGCCAAAGAGATTGGTTTTAATAACTTTACCTTTCACCACTTGGCCGACTTCGTATTTAGAGGAAGCTTTTTCCCACGGATCATCCATGAGGCGTTTCATCGACAGCGAAATTTTGGAGCCTTCCAAGGCAATAATCACGGCTTTCGCTTTGTCGCCAACCTTCACCACATCGCGAGGATTGTCAATGCGTTGCCATGCGAGTTCCGAAATATGCACCAAGCCTTCCAACCCGTCGCCAAATTCCACAAACGCGCCAAAATCCACCACGCCGGTGACCGTGCCGTCCACTTGTTCGCCGACTTTGTATGAATCCAACACATCTTTCTGGCGTTCTTCCCATGCGGCTTTTTCGGAAACAATTAACTTATCTTCCAGTTCGTCCACGTCAATGACTTTCACCTTAAACGATTGACCAATGTACCCTTGCAGGCGTTCCAAAATTTTATTTTTATCGCCACCTTCTACCCGCGGATAGTGTTCGGGAATCAATTGCGACACCGGTAAAAATCCGCTGACACGGCCCACGCGAATGATCAAACCGCCTTTGTTGGCTTCGGCAATTTGCGCGTCCACCACGTCACCGGTTTTGTGAAAATCTTTTAAGCGATCCCAGGCTTTTAAGTGGCCGGCATGACGAAAACTTAATTCCATCAAACCTTTTTCGTTCTCCAGCTCTAACACGGTTGCCGCGGCTTTTCCGCCGGGTTTTAAATCTTCAAACTCGCCGGATTCGTCAAAAAGTTCGGGCCCGCGAATAATGCCTGTGGCAATGCCGTCAATATCTAAAAGCGCCTCGTTGTTGGAGTAGCTTACGACTGTCCCTTCGATTAAATCACCGACTTTGGGGAATCGGTGCGGGTCGTTATCTAAAAGTTTACCAAAATCTTCAGCCATATGTTAATAGTCTTAGCCGTTATAGTTAACCCTGGCTTATAGAGCTCATCTCAAAAATAATCTTTAGCGGATTTCAGCGCCCTTTGGCCTAAAAATCCATTCAGGACTCGTCGAAATAGTCGTCAACTATTCCTTCTCATCCTTCATGGATTTCGGCGCAAAGGTCATCTGAAATCCCTGAAAAGCTATTTTTGAGATGAGCTCTAAGGGCTCTATAAAGGTAGTGTACAGCGTGTTACACAGTGTTTTAAGGTTTCATGATTATAGATAATTTTTTTACCTGTGTCAAATTCAAGGACGGCGGGCGATCTAGCCCAAATTACAAGTTCCGAACTTGTACGGGTTCGGAACTTGTTTAGTCTAAATTCTTTTGTCGGATGCCGAAGATCATGCTAAGATAGCTCCATTATGCCGTATTGGAAAGAACATTCCATGGATATGCATGCGCGCCAAGAAGACTCCAAGCGACGGGAGTATTACGCGAACGAAAAACAGCGCACATTAGATTATCTTGCATCTGTCTTAAAAACTTCAGAAAAACCCGCTGTCACAATCATGGATTTATGTTGCGGCACCGGGCGCATAACAGGCCTGTTGGCGGATTTGCCGCATGTGGCAAAAGTCTACGCCGTCGACATTAACGCGCAATCGCTTCGCTCTTTAAATGAGCGATTAACACCGGCGCAAAGAGCCAAAGTTTCCACCATAGAAGCAGATGCCACCCAACCTTCCCGCCTTCCCAAAGCCGACATTGTTGTGAGCCTCGAAAGTCTTGTGCATTTAGAGCGCCTTCCCCAAGTCTTCCACAATATTGCCTTGTGTCTTCCTGCGCGCGGACTCTTGATTGCCAATTGCGTGCCCAAAGAGCGTACTTTTGTCTGGCGGAAAAACATTTATGGTTTGTTCGCCTACCCTGTCCATATGGTCGACATTGTTGCAAAAAAACTTTCACGTGTAACGTTGTTCCGACGACCTCTGGATGCCATGGGTTTATTACGCAGTCAAAAGATTTCACGGAGCCGTCTTCTGCAGTTGATTGCGCAAGCCGGGTTTACTATTGTGAAAACCGTAGATACCGACGTGTCTTTCTGGTTTGTTGCGCAAAAGAAATAGAGCTCATCTCAAAAATAGCTTTCTAGGCATTTTAGATGCCATTTGAGCCGAAACACTTGAAGGATGAGGAAGAATAGTGGTACTATTCTGACGAGTCCTGAAAGTGTTGCAGGCCAAATGGGGCTAAAATGGCCGGAAGATTATTTTTGAGATGAGCTCTAACATGCCTCCCCGACTTTCCATTATTATTGCGAGCTCCCACGAGCCCAAAACCATTCAGCAAGCGCTGAAGGCTTTTTTGCAACAAATCCAGAAGACCGATGCCGAAGTGTTGGTTGTGGCGCCAGACGAACAAACGTTATCGGTTGTGCGTAAATTTTCGCAAACAGACCATCGCGTGCAATGGATTCAAGATGCGGGGCGCGGAAAACCTACAGCGCTCAATCTTGCGTTACAAAAAGCCACGGGTGATATTCTCATTTTTAGCGATGGCGATGTCGAGGTTGCTCCGGACGCACTCTCGTTTTTACTTCAACCTTTTAATAACGCGGACTGCGGAGCCGCAACCGGATGTCCGGTTCCCAAAAATCCGCGGAACACAAAATTTGGTTATTGGGCGCATGTGCTAACCTCTGCCGCAGATACCCTCCGCCTCCAGAAAGACGCACGCGGTGAACCGTTAGAAGCCTCGGGTTACCTTGTTGCGGTGAAGCGCGATTTGTTAACACCGCTCCCTGAAGACACGCTTGCCGATGACCCGGTGATGACGTCGATGGTTTTAAACGCCGGCAAACGCATGCGGTATGCTCCCGAAGCCCGAGTTTTTGTTCAGTTCCCGACGAACTACCATGATTGGTTTGCGCAAAAAATGCGGACATGCGGCGGCTACTTACAGCCCTATGTGACACAAGAAAAAAAACGCATGCGTTCTTTTTGGCGTGAACTGCGTCATGGGTTTTTGGTTTTACGCTATGCTAAAAATGCGCGCGAGGTTTTCTGGACCGGTGAACTTTTTATGGCGCGTTTGTTTGCCTGGATGGGCGCATTTTACAACATTCGTCTGCAAAAAAAATCTTTGCAGGAAATCTGGAAGCCGGTTGCCACAACGAAATAATCACAATGCATATTTTTTCTCTTAATACGCTCCAAGAGCTTTTTACCGGACTTTTCTGGCTGGTGGTATTAAAAAGCTTTACGCAACTTTTTTTCTTGTCGTTTTTGTCCACCATCCTCGTGTATTTTGTTTTTAAAAAAACCCTCCACGCGTCCACAGAGACGCACCTTCGCCTGTGTTTGGTTCTTGTGCCTAGCACGTTCCTTTTAACGTTTATGGCATTCAATGCTCCGGTTATTCCGGTGGCGATTTACAGTTTAACCTTAGGATCGTTTCTTGCACTTTTACTTGTCACGCACCGCATTTATCACCTGGTTGAAGAAAATGCCGAGCCAAAACCTGAAGACATTGCCACCGTGGAAGCATTTCACAAAAACGTGCACGTCGTTCGGCGGAATGTTGTAAAATACTTGCTAGATAAATTCGGCGCTGTTGTTCTTTTGGTCGTCCTGTCACCGCTATTTCTTTTTTTGTGCATTGCCGTGTGGATCAACGACCCGGGCTCGATCTTTTTGGCAAAACATGTTGTTGGCCGCAACGGGAAAGCTTTCCGCGCGTACAAACTGCGCTCGATGATTAAAGACGCCGAAAAACATACAGGCGCGATTCAGGTACAGAAAAAAGACGAGCGCATTATTTGGATGGGGCATTTTTTGCGCGCGTCGCATTTGGACGAATTTCCGCAATTGTGGAACGTGCTTCGCGGAGAAATGAGTTTGGTGGGGCCGCGACCCGAGAAAGTTGTGCGCGTCAAACATTTCTTAAAAGATGCGCCGGGTTACGCTCAACGTCATGCCGTCTTGCCGGGCATTACGGGTTGGGCACAAATACACCATACCTATTATACGCCGCCCGCCGAAAAAATGGTTTACGATCTTTATTATATTCACCATCAATCGCTGTGGCTGGACATGAAAATTTTACTCAAAACCCTTCCGATCACGGCGGTGAAATAGATAAGTAAAACAGGATTCAACCCGAAATTGTCAGGGTTGAATCCTTTACATTTTCTTCGTGGATTCGACGCGGCGCCAAATGCGAGCAAACGACCGACGCGCCACATGGATGGTAAAATACACGCGCACCCATAAAATCAGCCGCGCGGCAATGAGCTCGATAGTCCATAATCGCTCGCGGACATTTTTTGCGTACGCCCACACAAAATACGCGGATCGCAATTCTTTGCCAAACGATCGCATGGATTTTTTGCTTCGACGAATATACACTTGCGTATAACCGCCAACACTGCGAATTTTTTGTATAAACCAATCGTGATAGTTGTCCGGATACTTCACCCATACATAACTTTCGGGCGCATACGCGGTTTTATACCCTTTATTATGCACGGTATGCGAAATCACGGCATCGTCACTTAAGGTGTCGGCCGGAAGTTTGGTAAAAATTTTCTTTCGCACGGCTAATAAATACCCCGAGCCTTCAAAAAAATCTCCTTCGCGGGATTTGCGTAAACGCAAATGATGCGCGGCAGAGGTTAACACATGCGCAAAATACCCAAACTTGGTTGCGCGATCGTCAAACGGAACCGGGTGACCAGAAACAAGCCCGACTTTCGGGTTTTCAAGCGGCGTTAATAAATGACGAATCGCGTTTTTGTCTATCACTACATCACCATCGGTTAAAATCACCGCATCGCCGCGCGCATGTTCCATTCCGACGTTGACGGCTAACGGTTTTCCCTTGCCTTCATCTTGAATGACCTTTATTTGCGGAAACGAACGCGCCGCCGATAACGTTTCTTCGTCCGGCGCCACAACTAAAACTTCTGCATCAGGTTCAACCTGGGGCAGAATTGCGTCAATCGCGCGTTTCACAAGCTCCGGCTCTTTGTAGGCCGTCACCACCACCGAATACCGCATAAAAAGTTAGACAATAATAAATCACCCGCTTTATAAGTGTACGGAATGTCTAATAATTAAACAAGTCTATGACAAGTACCGTACTTGTTTAAAGGACTTTCAGATTTGGATGCAATTCGAGGAGCAGTCGAGGAACGGAAAAAACTGTACTGAAACGTACGAGTGCTTCCGTACCGCAGACTGCGACAAAGAAGTGCGCCAAACTAAGAAAAGTTTGACGTATGGATTTTGATACAGTTCGAGGCGCGGGCGAGGAGTGAAGTAAGCTGTACTGAAAGGTACAGCGGCGAGCACCGTAGCCCGCAACGAAGAAATGCGCAAAATCCATAAGTCATAACCAAAGAGAAAAACCGCATGCAACAGGTACAAGAGCGCGGTTTTCTGGGGTCCTCTTAGACCGGGAACGTGGACAGTAGGTGATCGAGTACTCGATTGGCAAGGTCAATGAAACCTGCCAAGAGATCGACCAACCCTGCGGCCAGAACCGGAAAAAAGAGGGCGATGATAAGCACCACTAGGAGAAAACGTAACATATGCGTTTTCTTTAATGATCAGCCGGAGGAAACCTCGGGCGACCAAATCCCGTGGTGATTATTCCCCCAGAAAAGAAAGCCCAGAACTTTCGCCTTTGGCCCTCTTTTCTAGGGGAACTCACATTTGTCAAAGAACATAACAATATAGCACAGAATAACAAAAATGTCAAGATTTTTGAATTCGCCCCACATAGACAAATCGGGCATAATCCTCTACAATAGAGTGGACTTATTAATGTGTCGCGTGGCTTGATTTATGACCATTTCGTGGCTTGGGAATAATTGCTTTCGCATTCAGACAAAGGACGTCACATTGGTGATGGATCTTTACGATTCGGAAAATGGCCTGAAAGCCCCTCGCATTGGCGCTGCCGATATTCTCACCTTTTCGCATGCAGACCTTGCAATAAAAAAAGGACCCAAAGAAGCCTTTGTGATTACCGGCGCGGGCGAATACGAGATCAAAGGCGTTTTTATTTATGGGCATGCAGTCAACGGCACCGTGATTTATATTGTGAATGTGGAAGGCATGCAATTGGTGCATTTGGGCATGCTTAAAAACGAAACGATCCCCTCGGATGCGCTTGACCACATGGAACAGGCCGACATTTTATTTTTGCCGGTTGGCGGCGGTTCGGTATTAGACGCCAAAGCCGCGGTGCGGGTTGCGCAAAACATTGAACCTCGCATGATTGTGCCCATGATGTATAAAACCAAAGGTGTTACCGGTTCCCTCGCGCCCGTGGACGCGCTCTTAAAAGAAATGGGCTCAAAGGATTCCGCAACCGTCGACAAATTAAAAGTCTCGCTGAAAGATTTGCCGCAAGACAAAACCAACGTGACAATAATTCAATTATCCTAAATGGAACACAAGAACAAAAATCTTTCTGTTCATGTAAAGAAAGACGATGCCGGAGAACATCATGCGTACTTTCGTGTGCCCAAAGATCATCATATAAAGAAGGAACGGTTGGTGTTGGCTGTTGCGCTATCTTTTTTTGTTATTGTTGCCCTGTGGCTTGTGACTTTAAAATGGAACTTTGACAACCTGAAAGATAATGATGAATCGGATGGCCTCAATTTAGGCGAGACGTTTAATGAATTTGAACAAACGATTCAAGGCGCAACCGATGAGTTAACGAACGAATTTGAATCTTTGGAAGAGGAGTTTAATGAATTGCAGAGCAATACCAATACTACGGACGCGAACACGAATTCTGCCACAAATACCAACAGCAATTTAACCAATGATTCCGGCGTAACCCCCGAGACGGAGGAACCTCAAGGTTTGCCGTAAGACCCTTTATGCCTTCATCTGACAAACCTCTCAAACCCGTTTTAGTAAAACCATCAACCGAGCGCGTCAAAATTCAACCCATTGTTCACGAGCTCAAAACATCGTACTTAGATTACGCCATGAGCGTGATTGTGTCGCGTGCGTTGCCCGATGTTCGCGATGGCATGAAGCCGGTGCATCGGAGGGTTTTGTATGCCATGTGGTCGATTGGGTTAAAGCCCGGCGCCAAATACCGCAAGTCTGCAACGGTTGTCGGAGAAGTGTTGGGAAAATATCATCCGCACGGCGATCAAGCGGTTTATGACACCATGGTCCGTATGGCGCAAGAATTTTCGTTGCGCTACCCACTTGTAGACGGCCAAGGAAACTTTGGTTCGATGGACGGTGATGGCGCAGCCGCGATGCGCTATTGCGTCACCGGTGATACACGTATTATTACGGAAAACGGTTTAACATCTATTGGCACGCTTTCCGAAAAAGAACCCATTAATCTTCATATTCTTTCGAAAGATAAAAAAATTCACCACGCATCCAAATGGTTTGATTCCGGCGAACATCCTACATTAAAAATCACCACAGACAAAGGGTTTCATATTCAAGGATCGCACAATCATCCTGTGCTTACCTGGACAACCAATGCCCTAGAACAACCGGTATTTAAATGGAAGCTCTTAGAAGAATTGCAACTTGGGGATGTAGCTGTTTTAGATCGATCCGATACTTTTTGGCCCTCCACAGAGCCAGATCTCACCGCATTCCATACTCCGCCAGCAAATCGCCGGATAGAAAAAAAACAACTGCCACATACGTTAACCGATGATCTCGCCTTTATTTTAGGTAGCATTACATCGGAGGGCTCGTTTGGTCATTATCATACAAGCCGAAAAATTGAATTTTGCAATAGTGATGAAGCGTGGATTACTTCTTTTAAAGAGGCGTGGCAACGGACATTCCCGGATTGCCGACTCCATGAATTTCACCGTCAACCATCATCCTACGGAAAAAAACCTTATACGCGGCTTGAAATTCACTCCAAACATGTTATTGCTTTTCTAGAAAATATTGGCCTTAAACATGCGAAATCCCCGGAACGGCGCGTTCCAGAAATCATTTTCCGTGCCACAAAATCTGCCGCGGCGCAATTCTTGCAAGCCTATTTTGAAGGCGATGGGAGTGTGAGTTTCTCTGGAAAGATGAATGAGTTAAGTTGTTGCTCGGCAAGTGAAGCTCTTATTAATGATTTGCAAATTCTCTTCTTACGCTTTGGGGTTGTTGGCACGAAGCGCTATGATCGGTACCGCACCATTCACAAATTATACCTTCGTGGTCAAGAAAATTATGTGCTTTTTGAAGAAAAGATTGGATTTCTTTCGGATCGCAAAAAAAATGTTTTGCGTCTAATGATTGCGCGGCAAAAAAAGTCATCTACGCAAACGGACTTTGTTCCCTATCTTAGTCACAGCATACGGACATTGACGAATAATAACTATATTAACCGTCATAATTTTGATCGTTACGCAACAATGCAGGAACGCTTTCAAGAAATTGCCACCATGGTAAAAGAAGAAACACAAACCGATGTTTTGCCGCTATTCCAGCAACTCCTCTCTACCCATTACCTTTTTGACCCCATTGTTCGTATTGAATCCGCCGGCGTTCAGAAAGTGTATTCCATTAAGGTCGAAAGCGACTGTCATAGCTTCATTGGCAATGGATTTATTAACCACAATACCGAAGCGCGGTTGGCAAAGGTGAGCGAATCGTTGTTAACCGATATTGAAAAAAATACCGTTGATTTTGTTCCCAATTATGACGGGTCGCATCAAGAACCGTTGGTGTTGCCGGCAAGGCTGCCCAATCTTTTGTTAAACGGAACCGTGGGTATTGCCGTGGGTATGGCCACCAACATTCCGCCGCATAATTTGCGCGAACTGTGCGACGCTATTATGCATTTAATCGACAACCCGGACGCCGATGTGGACGACCTCATGGAATTTGTCAAAGGCCCGGACTTCCCCACGGGCGGTGAAATTTTTGACATCCGCGCCATTAAAGAAGCCTATGCAACGGGCAAAGGCTCCATTGTCATGCGCGGGAAAGCCGACATTCAAGAACAAAAAGGCGGACGTTTTAATATTGTCGTGACCGAAGTCCCCTACCAGGTGAATAAAGCCGTCTTGGTTTCCAAAATCGCGGAGCTGGTGCGGGACAAAAAAATTGAAGGCATTAAAGATTTGCGCGACGAATCAGACAAAGATGGCGTGCGCGTGGTGATGGAACTGAAAAACGGCGCGTACCCAAAAAAGATTTTGAACCGTCTGTTTTCTCTAACAGCGCTACAAACATCCTTCCACGTGAACATGTTGGCGTTGGTGAACGGTATTCAACCGCAAGTTCTGACGCTAAAAAATATTTTGGAAGAATATATTAAGCATCGGGAAAACGTGGTGAAGCGCCGCACGCAATTTGAATTGAGCAAGGCCGAGGCGCGAGCACATATTTTGGAAGGATTAAAAATCGCGTTGTTAAAAATCAACGAGGTTATTGAAACCATCAAAAAATCCAAAGACAAAGAGGTTGCCAAAGAAAACCTCATGAAGAAATTCCGGTTATCGGAACTGCAAGCGCAAGCCATTTTAGAAATGCGATTGCAACAGTTGGCCAACATGGAACGCTTAAAAGTTTTACAGGAATTAAAAGAAATTCAAGATCTCATTGCGCGCTTAAAAAGCATTTTAGCATCACGCAAAAAAATGTTAGGCATTATTAAAGACGAGCTGACAGAAATTCGCGAACAGTTTGGCGATGACCGTCGCACGCAGGTGTATAAACATGCGGTCGGCAAATTCACGCAAGAAGATCTTATTCCCAAAGAGTCGGCCATCATCATGCTGACGCGCGACGGCTACATTAAGCGCTTGGCACCCGATGCATTTAAATCCCAAGGGCGCGGCGGCAAGGGCGTGATTGGGTTAACGACCAAAGAAGAAGACATGGTGGAAAAATTAATGTCGACCAACACGCATGCGGATTTGTTGTTCTTTAGTACGCGTGGCCGCGTGTTCCAGCTTAAGGCCTACGATGTTCCGCAAACCGCGCGCACGGCCAAAGGGCAAGCTATTGTGAACTTTTTGCAACTGGGGCCAGAAGAAGCCGTCAGCTCGATTCTGTCGTTAGAAGATTTGAGCACGTTCAAATATTTGATGATGGTAACGCGCAACGGCGTGATTAAAAAAACCGACATTCAGTTGTTCATGAAGATTCGTCAAAGCGGATTGATTGCCTTAAAAATTAAAGAAGGCGATGAGTTGCGCTGGGTACAACCAACATCCGGCAAAGAAGACATTATGCTTATTACGGCCAAAGGGCAGGCTATTCGATTTTCTGAAGACGATATTCGCCCGATGGGCCGCACAGCTTCTGGTGTTCGCGGCATGCGGGTAAAAGACAAAGACGCGATTGTGGGAATGTCACGCATTTTTGAAGGAAAATCCGCGGACAACGAACTGTTCGTGATTATGCAAAACGGCTATGGCAAACGCACGGCGGTGAAGCATTATAAAGTGCAAAACCGCGGAGGCTCGGGCATTAAGACGGCAAATATCACCACCAAAACCGGCGACATTGTTGGCATTATTAGTACGCACACGAAAGATGAACGCGATGTTATTATTCTTTCCGGCATGGGGCAAGTGATTCGTCTGCCGCTCAAAAGCGTGCCGTCCTTAGGCCGAGCCACTCAAGGCGTACGCTTAATGCGATTCAAAGAAAAGAACGATCACGTGGTTTCGGTAGATCAGGTGTCAATTTAAAATAAGGGATAAGGTCTAAGGTATAAGTGAGTAAGACTTTTATTCCTAAATCTTTTTTCTGGTGCTCTAGTATTCAGGAAGATTTTTGCGCTTTCTGTCCTTTGTCGGGCACAGAGGTCTTCGCTTCCAGCGAGCTCAGCCTCTTCTCCCTCGGCGCCGCTACTCCGATGCTTGCATCGGAGACCAAGCTAGCGACGCCTGCGAGAGTCCCTCCAAAGGCCAAAAGCGTAAAAATCTTCAGTCAAATGCATGTCAAACACTCGGTGTGACAATGTTCTGCCTTGGGGATTTGGCTCTCGAGGAGCTCCAGAAGCCCCGATGGGCTCGGTCACTCCGACGCTTTGGTCGGAGGGCCATCGGGGCGAGGGCGAGGTGCGATCCGTCGCTGGAACGGATCGACACCGTATCCGAGAGAGGTAAAGCCACAAGGCAGAAAAAAGTACTTTACTTGACTAAAGTACTTTACTATGCTAAAGTGGCTCTATGAACTGGAATAACCCCGATACACAAAAACTTTTTAATGCAATCTTGGCCTTAAAAACACAAGACGAGGCCAAGCGGTTTTTCCGTGATTTATTAACCGAAGCCGAAATTGTGGAATTTGCCAAACGCTTTCAAGCGGCCCAAATGTTAGAAAACAATATTCCCTACTCCACCATCGAAAAACAGACAGGCTTAAGCTCTACCACCGTTGCCCGCGTTGCCAAATGGCTGAACCGCGGCATGGGCGGGTATAAACTTATTCTAGAACGCTTAAAGTTAAATCATCATACTCAAAACTCTCTTTCGAGAAAGGTTTGAGTTGATGATATTTTTCTACCATCATTTCAGTCCCTTCTCGAAAGAGAAGGTTGTTTTTTGTTCTCCGCCAAGACAGGAAGGACGTCATGAAAGAGCAAAACCCGAGCGTCAAGTGGTTCAACACCGTTTTCTACCCCGCCCGTCGGACGGCGCGAGCCGTGCGGTACGAAGATGGTGTTCTCCCGCGCCTGCGCGAAAACGCCATCACGTTCTTCACTCCGTGGGGCCCGCGGTATTCGTACGCAACTCGCGGCGAAACCATCGTCGAAGGCGACAAAGAGGTGGAGGTTCTCGCCGCCCTCGCCGGACTCTTCGAGGAGATCCGCGAGAATATGCCTAGCAAACAGTTCCGATGGATGTTTCTGGGCGCCGATCTCTACGGAACGCGCATCAACGGCTTACCACAAGAGGCAGTAGCCGCCTACTACCAAAGCCTCGGGGGATGGCTACAGCAGATCCTCCCCAACGCGGAGTTTCAGCTGTGGTCAAGGTTCGACGCGCAAGCCGAAATCTATCGTCGGCGGGTACGGGAAAACTTCGCCAACCTCGTTCCTGCTCACATCGTGTGCCAAGCCACCCAAACAGCCCGCGCCATGGGCAAGGGCGGCAACCCCCGAGACTACCTCGTGGAGCGGGTCGCCGAGTCTATGTTCGTGGAGGAAGCATTCCACCCGATCAAAGTCTCGTGCGTCGGCCGACACAAGGACGATGGCGTCGACGGCGAACTCCCGCGACTCTACCTGCTCCCCTTGGAGCTGTGGGCGCCGTGGATGTAACCACAAACCGGGGCGTGAAGCAAAAACTTCGCGCCCCAAAGAAACGTATTTATTTAATCTCTATGGACAATAAAAAAATTTTACAACAAGCTATTGATTTACATGTCCACATTGGACCAGAAATCATTCCGCGCAAGTTTACCTTGCCTAATCTTCTTGTTGCTGAAAAAGGAAAACTCAAAGGGATTGGCGTTAAGAATCACTTTTTTCCAACAAGATCTATGAAAGGCTCACCCAACAATTCTGGCGAGCCAAAAATCATCTATTCTATCGTTCTCAATCATTTTGTTGGCGGATTCAATGCGGACGCGGTTCGCGCAACAGCCGAACTTTCAGCTTCACCCATTATTGTTTGGTTTCCAACGCTTCATGCACAAAACTTTTTACAACACCAGCAATGGGAGATTCCGCCAGAATGGATCGATCCTGCGCGAAGAAAGAATATTCGCCTAAGGCCCGCGAATACGTTAAGTCCTTTAACGGTCTTAGATAACAACGACGAACTTCGCAAAGATGTTCTGGAAGTTTTAGAGGTCGTCAAAGAATACAACGCGATTTTAGCAACGGGTCACCTTTCGTGGCAGGAATCTTCTGCGCTTGTAAAAACCGCAGTCAACATGGGGATAAAGAAAATCATCATCACGCACCCTATTTATCAACCCATAAATATGCCCGTAGATATTCAAAGAGAGCTTGCAAACCTTGGCGCCTTTATTGAACACAGTTTTTCGATGGTTGCGATCGATGGAATTTCTGTTCCCGAAATAGCAAAACAAATAAAAGCGGTCGGCGCAGATAAGTGTATTCTTACCTCGGATGTCGGGCAAACGTTCAGTAAAAACCCCAGTGCTGCACTTTCAGAATTTATAGATATGCTGTGCAAAGAGGGAATTTCGGAAGAAGAGATAAAACGAATGCTGATTCAAAATCCAACCTCCCTTATAGGACAAGTACATTAATAAGATCCGATCTCTTGAAAAATTGCACAACTCCTTAAAAAATGGTACAATAACACAGATTTGCATTCCTTCCATTTCTCTGGTAAGATGCTCCGCATTCATCTCTATAAACACCTATGTCTGTACCAAAAAAGAAATACCCGCGTCATCGTACGCGCATGCGTCGATCGCACCAAGCCTTGAAGGTGCAAAAACTTAACACCTGCCCGCGTTGCCAAGCGCCATTGTTGCCGCATCGCGCCTGTCCGGAATGTGGGTTTTATAAAAACCAACCTACTCGGAAAGCCACAGCGCCGAGCCGGAAGAAAGAATAAAAATCTATGTCTAATCGCCATCTTGCCAGAACGCTTGTGATGCAATCCCTCTATGAATGGGACTTTAACGGCAAAAAGCAAGATGTTACGGAGGTCTTGACGCATACGCGCAAACAGTTCGCGCCGGATTTTGATGACGAAGGATTTGCGCAAAGCTTGCTCCGCGGCGTCATGAAGTACGCGGACGAAATCGACAGCCTGATTACCAAATACGCGCCGGAATGGCCGCTAGACCAAATTACGATTGTGGACCGGAATGTGTTGCGCGTGGGCATTTATGAGCTCACTCATGCCAAAGATATCCCCAGGAAAGTCGCGATTAACGAAGCGATAGAACTTGCCAAAAGTTTCGGCGGGCAATCGAGCGGAAAATTTGTGAACGGCGTGTTAGGATCGATTTATCGGGACATGGAAGAATCAGCGATAAGGAATAAGGTTTAAGGGATAAGTATTTGAAAAAATCTTTCCATTTCGATTTTCTTATCCCTTGACCCTTAGACCTTAACCCTTCATTTACATGGAAAAAGATTTTTCTTCGCTTGAGCAAGCGATTGGGGTAACATTTTCCAACAAAGAATTGTTCCGCCAAGCGCTTGTTCACCGGTCGTATTTAAACGAGCACCCGGAATTTACTCTCGACCACAACGAACGCTTAGAATTTTTAGGCGATGCGGTTTTGGAGTTAATCGTCACGGAGTATTTGTACCGCAATTATCCGAACCCCGAGGGCGAAATGACCAACTGGCGCGCGGCATTGGTCAATAGCTCGAGCCTTGCCGAAGTTTCCACGCGATTAAACGTCGAAAAATATTTGTATTTATCGCGCGGGGAAAGCAAAGACAACAACGGCAAGGCCAGGGCGTCGATTTTAGCCAACGCGTGCGAAGCGATTATCGGCGCCATCTTTTTGGATCGCGGTTGGGAAGCGGCCAAAGGCTTTATTGAACGCAATGTGTTAAGTAAACTTCCAAGCATTCTTGAAAACAAATTGTACCTGGACCCCAAAAGCCGATTGCAAGAAGCGTCTCAAGACAAACTGGCCGTGACCCCTATTTATAAAGTTCTCAACGAAAAAGGCCCGGACCATAAACGGCAATTTGAAATTGGCGTTTTTTTGGGCGAGACCCTGGTTGCCAAAGGCGAAGGTGCGTCCAAACAAGAAGCACAAATTGAAGCCGCAGAACAAGCGTTGGCCAAAAAAAAGTGGGTTTAACATTATAGACGTCTATGGTGTTCTCGGAAAGCACTCATCTACTGATTGCTCTCATTGCCGCGGCCCTCATGATTGTGGGCATTGTCGGAATTATTATTCCGTTTGTTCCGGGCGTGTTTCTTATTTGGGCAACCATTCTTTCGTACGCCATTCTCTCCGGGCTTACGATTGTTACGCCCACTCTTTTGGGCATTTTTTCCGGCCTGCTTCTGCTAATGATCCTTTTGGACTATATAGAGTCGCGTCACGGAACCCAGCCCGTGAAAGCGAACATTTTAGTGATAGTGGGCGCCATAGCCATTGGCGGTTTTGCCTTTTGGATGTCACAACAAATTCTGGCTTTTGTTCTGGGCGTTTTCTTAGGTGCGATTTTTATGGAATTGCTTCAAGGCCGCGAATCGCATTACAAAATTGAAACGCCGCGTTACACGATTATTGGTTTCTTTGGCGCCACGATCTTAAAAACCGTCATTGGCCTCACGATTTTGGCATTATTCTTGCAGACGGTCTTATTGTAAATCAGCAGACAGCAGTCAGCTGACAGTTAACCTCATAATAAACTCATCAGGATCCGACCCTCCGAAGGGTCGGATCCGCTACTGACAGCTGACCGCTGTCTGCTAATTATCCTATGCATCTCACCCGTCTAGAAATTCTAGGGTTTAAATCCTTTGCCGCGCAAACGGTTCTTGTTTTTGATAAAAATATCACCGCGATCGTGGGCCCCAATGGTTCGGGAAAATCGAACATTGCCGATGCCTTGCGTTGGGTGTTAGGCGAGCAGAGCATGAAAAATCTCCGCGGCAAACGCGCGGAAGATATTATTTTTAGCGGCTCGAAAGATAAACGGCGGTTAGGATTGGCTCGTGTAGAAATAACCTTAGACAACGCCGATGGCCGCGGCGCTTTGGAGTATTCGGAAATTGTCATTAGCCGCGAAATGGATCGCAGCGGGGAATCCACGTATCGCTTAAACGGCCATACCGTCAATCTTTCCGACATCATCATGTTTTTGGCAAAGTCCCATTTTGGGCAAAAAAGTTACGCCATCATTGGGCAAGGAACCATCGATCGTATTGTGAACGCCACCCCAGAATCGCGCAAAGATTTTTTTGACGAGGCCACCGGCGTGAAAGCTTTGCAAATCAAACGCGATCATTCCGTGAACAAACTCATTCGCACCGAAGAACACCTTCTGCAAGTCGAAGGACTCGTGAACGAAATAGAACCCCGATTGCGAAGTTTAAAACGCCAAGTGCAACGATTGCAAAAACGCTCGGAAATTGAAAGCGAACTTCATGACGTGCATCTGCAATACTTTGGTTCGCTGTGGCACGACATTGAAACAAAAACCGCGCGGCTTGCGCGCGAAGAACATGACTTTAGCGAACGCCGCAAAAAACTGGAAGAGGTTATTGCGACGTTGCAAAAAGAAAGTGACGCGATTGCCAAAGACACCTCGGCAAATGATGCGCTGGACAAACTACGGGAGACGCGTGATCGGTTGGAAACCGAAAAAAATACTCTGCTCAAAGAACACATTATTCTTAAAGGTCGCATGGAGTTGGAACAAGAAAAACGCGGAGCCGGAGAGGTGGTCTTGCTCGAACGCCGCGTTACCGAACTGGCAACAAAAAGAACGCAACTGACGCGCGACCTTGAAACGGTTACGGCGCAAACCAAAAAACTTGAAACGCTGATCGCCGAAAAAACGCAAGAAGAAGAACATCTTTTTCGTGAACTCAAAGAAACCGAATATCGCATGCTCAAAAGTCGCGAGGCGGCCGGAAGCCCCAAAGATTTACCCATGCCGAAACTGCGCGAGTTGTTAGGAAAATTATATTCGCGCTATGAAGATTTATTGCATAAATTGTTCAAAACGAAGCCTGCCGACGATCTGGATTCTTTGCGCAATGCGGCCAAAGAAATCACCTTAGAATTTGCCGATCTCATTGACCAACTGGAAGAACACGATCATGAAAAATTTGCCCGCGAGGCGGATATTTTGCAACAACAACTGACGAACGCGACGGAAAAGAAAGAGCGGTTAACCGCGCGACTGTTAGAATGGAAAGTGGAAAAACGATCACAGTCTGAACGCAAAAACTTTTTACAAAACGACATTGCCAATCTTACGGCCGAACACACTGCGGCGCAAAAAGAATACGATCAGGCAAAAAGTGAACACTCGGGCAACGCCACCCCGCAATCACAAAAAAATCGCGAAGAGGTGGAGAAACTCAACCAACGTATTCACGATCTGGAAAACGGGATTCGCACGCACGATGAAGAAATGACACACATGCGTTCGAAAGAACAACGTTTGCGTGAAGATTTACTATCGCGGCAACAAGAAGCGCGATCACAGCAAAACGAGCTTAACGTGGTCAATCAAAAAAGCCAAGAAGTGGCCATTGCCCGCGCGCGATACGAAACCCGACGAGAGGATGTACTCCACGAAATCCACAATGAAACGATAGCCAAAGACATGGTGTTGATTAAAAACTTTAAACCCGCAGACTCCCTGCCGAACGTGGAATCGTTAGGCGAACGCGCGCAACAATTAAAAAAACAACTCGAGCTCATTGGCGGCATTGATCCGGAGACGCTCAAAGAACACGATGAAACAAATGAGCGATTCACGTTTTTGTCGCATGAAGCCACAGATCTTCGCACGGCCATGATGAGTTTGCATAAAGTGATTGACGAGCTGGACAAAACCATTAAGACGCAATTTGAAGAAGCGTTTAAACATATTAATCGCGATTTCAAAAAGTACTTTGGCATGCTGTTTTCCGGCGGCGATGCGCAGTTAGAATTGCTTCAGCATGCGCCGGAAGAAGAAACACCGGAAACAGAGGAAACGCCAGAGCAAGAAGCCCCCATACTCCCCGAAACCCTCAAAAAGAAAAAACGTAAAATCCTCTCCGGCATCGACATTCGCGTGCATCCGCCGGGCAAAAAAATCACCAATGTTTCCATGCTTTCAGGCGGGGAGAAATCGTTGGTCGCCATTGCGTTGTTGTCGGCTATTTTGCACACCAACCCCTCGCCGTTTGTTATCTTAGACGAGGTCGAGGCGGCTTTAGACGAAGCCAACTCGCGCCGGTTTGCGGATATTTTGGAAGAGCTCAATAAACGCACGCAGTTTATTTTGATTACCCATAACCGCGAGATTATGAAGCAAAGCGATGTTTTGTATGGCGTAACCATGAGCGCAGATGGCGTGTCTAAGCTTCTGTCTATTAAGATGGAGGACTTGCAAGATAAACACATTGGAAAGAGCGCGCCACAAGTTCTTGACAATATCGCGGCAAAACGTTAAGATTCCCGAGCCTTAAACTCGTCTCTCATTAGAGTTCACCTATTCTCTTTTATGTTAGCTATACGTTTATCCCGCGTGGGGAAAAAAAATCAACCGCAATTTCGCCTGATTATTCAAGAGCGGCAACGTTCTCCGTTATCTCGCGCTATTGAAATTGTGGGCAACATCGACCCTCGCCGAAAAACGCGCACGCTTAAAAAAGAGCGGATTCAGTATTGGCTTTCGCAAGGAGCCAAACCGTCCGAAACCGTCCACAACATGTTGATTGATGAAGGCATACTGACCGGCGAAAAAATGCACACCTTGCCGTCCAAAAAGAAAACGGACAAACCCCGTGCAGAAGGCGCCACAACCGCGGCCGAGAAACCATCGGAACCTGCAAAAGCGGCCCCAGAAGAAAAACCCGCAGCCTAAACACTTCCCTTCTGTGTTTTCCACAACCGTTGACAGGAGAGGATTTTTTTGTTTATACTACAAACTATCTTACCTTCTTTGGCCCGGCCCTTATGTCGGAGGACTCCCCAAGGGGAGGCAAGAGAACATTAAAAAATCATTAATACAGACAATCATGGCAGAGCACGATCAAGAATTCGTTGAATACGTTGTCAAATCGATTGTTGACAACCCAGACGCGGTGAAAACCGAACGTAAGGTTGACGAAATGGGTGTCTTAATCACCTTGCACGTTGACCAACAAGACCTCGGACAAGTGATTGGCCGCAATGGCCAAACCGCGAAAGCGTTGCGCACCCTTCTTCGCGTCGTTGGCGCAAAGAACCAGGCACGCGTGAACCTCAAAATCTATGAACCCGAAGGATCACGCCCACCTCGCCCTGCGCGCAGAGAAGAGGCTCCGGTAGCTTCCGAAAAGATGCCAGCCGACGATGCAACCGGTCTAGAAGACTTGAAACTCTAATATTATCTATAACAAAAACATCCGCAAATCCGTGGATGTTTTTGTTTCACACCACATTTCAGTTTCCCCGCCTTTCTGTGTTAGAATAGACTTTATGCAATACGACATTCTTACGCTTTTTCCGGAAAGCATGGGCTCTTATTTAGAGGCCAGCATCATTGGGCGCGCGCAAAAATCCCAAAAGATTTCCGTGCGGCTCCACAACTTCCGGGACTATGCGACCGACAAACATCACACGGTTGATGACAAACCTTACGGTGGCGGCCCGGGCATGATTTTAAAAATCGAACCGTTGTACCGAGCCTTAAAAAAAATCCGCCGGAAGAAAAAATGCCGCGTCATTTTACTTACTCCCGGCGGCGAATTGTTTACCCAAAAAGTAGCCGAACGCTTTGCAAAATTAGATCAACTGATTTTGATTTGCGGACACTACGAAGGGTTTGATCACCGCATCACAAAACTTACGGACGAAAAAATTTCTGTTGGGCCGTATGTGTTGACCGGTGGCGAGCTTCCGGCGCTCACTATTCTCGACGCTACCACGCGACTGGTCAAAGGCGTATTAGGGAACGATGCATCCGCGGCCGACGAATCGTATTCCGGCGGTTTAGACTATGTCGAATACCCCCAATACACGCGACCCGAAATCTTTACACCGCGCAAAAAGGAGCAATGGGGCGTCCCTTCTGTGCTTCTTTCCGGCAATCACAAAAACATTCTGGAGTGGCGAAAAAAACACGCGAGAAACGAGTCATTATGATAACACCCGATTCCCGCAGTATTTTAAACCAACCCCTACCCACCGAGCCTCCCACCAGCGAGGATATTCAGCGCACGCGGCTTTACCGTAATAGCCGTTTTTTGCGGCTTTGGCTGGGGCAAATCTTTGCGCATCCGGCTGTGCATATTGTGTACTTTTCTCTGTTCTTGCGGGTCTACGATCTGACCACTTCCAATTTCATGGTCAGCGTTTTGCTTGCCATAATCTCTACCGCCCCTATTTTTTTTAGCAGCTTTGCCGGAGTGTTGGCAGACCACGTCAACCGCAAATGGATTCTTTTTTCAACAAATCTCGCTCGGGCGGTTCTCATGTTTTTTCTTTTCTTCTTGGCAGATTCGGTTGTCGCCATCATGATTGCGGCGTTTTTATTATCTACCGTTTCCAACATTTACCAACCCGCTGAAAATGCCAGCGTGCCAACATTAAGCGCGGCCGGTCAACTTTTTTTAACCAACACGGTCTACATGTTTACCATCTATATTTCCATTTTTACCGGGTACGCTTTTTCTGGTCCGTTTTTATCGGCTTTTGGCGACGTGGTATTTTTAATTGCCAGCGGTCTCTTTTTTGTGGCGTGCATCATTAACCTCACGCTTCCCTCGCTGAATCCTACGCGGTGGCAAATTGAACATGATCACCTTCTTCGCAGTAGCTTCAAAAAAACATTACTGCACTTTCGCGAAGGCGTGGATTTTATTCGCAAACACCCGGTGATTATTTTAACCATCTTCCAAGTGGTTTTTATTTTCAGTATGGAGCGTGCCATTGTCGCCGTGGTGCCGGACATTGTTCACAACTTTTTGAAAATCAGCCTCGAAGAATTGAGTTTGTTTATTATCACACCGCTAGGTTTTGGCGCACTCATGGGGGGACTAGTGGGCAATATGTTAAAGCGACGATACAGCAAACGTCACATTGTGAACATGGGTCTTTTCCTGCACGCGTTTGCCATGATTTTTTTCCCAATGGTATGGACCGTGCCCGCACTGATAAACGGCGAGTTCACATCAAGCGCATTGCAACTTGTTTCCATGTCGGTTCTAGCTTTTGTTTCTGGCCTCGCCGATGTTATTATTATCATTTCTGCGCAGACGCTTTTACATGAGCAAGCCAGCGACGACAAGCGCGGCCGCGTTGTGGGCAATGTCTTTGCGCTGATGAATCTTGTGGGTGTTCCGGTGGTGCTTTTTGTGGGTGGTATTAGCGCCTATCTTTCCATTACCTGGATTATTGTTATTATGGGGCTTTTCTTGCTTTTAGCCTCTGTTATTGGCTTTCGTTGGAGCAAAAAAGTTGACGTTTAACGGGCTCAAATGCCTAAGATTCGCGTTTCTACCCTCCTTCGCCCTGATGTCACATCGGGCTACGGCGGGTTTGCGCCTTAGGTCTTAATTCCAAATTTTTCCCCAAGGCGCAAAAACTTGACAGGGGGCTGTTTTCCTATTAAACTACTTGGGCAGAAAGAAATAAGAAATATTCAGGACTTTCGCGTTTGAGTGCAATTCGAGGCGACGGCGAGGAGCGGAGTAAACTGTACTGAAAGGTACAGTGTCGAGCACTGTAGCCGGCAACGAAGAAGTGCGCCAAACGCGAGAGTCCTACGATTGTAACTTGACAACTGAATAGTGATGTAGAGAAACTAGTATGTCAATTCTTTTTTTGTTTGTTTTTACGCAAAGTCGGGTTACGCCCACTCGCGCAAAAAACAAACCAACGATCGATCCTGTACCATTCCGGCACAGGAGTCGATATTTATGAGAGTTTGATCCTGGCTCAGGACGAACGCTGGCAACGTGTCGAAGGCATGCAAGTCTATTCCGACTTTATTGTCGGGAGGCAAACGGGTGAGTAACACGTGGATAACCTGCCCCGAAGTGGAGCATAACCCTGCGAAAGCGGGGACAATTCTCCATGTGCTCTTATGGCATATGCTATAAGAGTAAAGATTTATCGCTTCAGGAGGGGTCTGCGGCCCATCAGCTTGTTGGTAGGGTAACGGCCTACCAAGGCTACGACGGGTAGCGGGTGTGAGAGCACGACCCGCCTCACTGGGACTGAGACACTGCCCAGACTCCTACGGGAGGCTGCAGTCGAGAAACTTCCCCAATGCGCGAAAGCGTGAGGGAGCGACGTTGCGTGTAGGAAGAAGGCCTTCGGGTTGTAAACTACTTTTCTTAGGGAACAATGTTTGAGCTAACTTAAGGAATAAGGGGCTGCTAACTCTGTGGACCTTTTAGTAGGTCGGCGCAGAGTTGTGATGGCAACATCACATAAGAAAATTTCGCTATATGCTGGAACATCTTGTGAAACCGCGCATACGATTTGGCATTGTGCCGAAACGTGAAAATTGCGCGCTAACCTTATGAGGGCTCGCTGCCCCAAGCTTCGACTTTAAATGTCGGAGGAGGTTGCAAGACAATCAGCAGGAAACCTTGACGGAAACGTCCGGGGATCCTCAGAGACTACACGCGAAACCCCCGCACTTAGATATATAAGTGCTGGGTGATGATATAGTCCGGGTTACTACTACATTCATGAGTAAATATGCAATTGCGAACTCAAGCAATACTTCTTGGATCGATTCTTGGAGACGGTCATCTTTCAGTACCTCATGGGAAAAGTAAAACTTCCCTTTTGGACCTAAAGTATGACGAAAAATATTTATCGTATCTGCAATGGATACGTGAACAAATCCAAGAGTTAAATCCATCCGTCATCCGCAAGAAGAAAGGATACCATCAGTATCGCTTTTACACTAAAAGGAGAGAAGATATTTGGGCCTTGCGGCAGATCTTTTACCCTAAAGGTGTAAAAATAATTCCTGCTAATATCGAAGATTACCTCAAGGATCCATTAACGCTAGCGATATGGTATCAAGACGATGGCACACTTGATTACCGAAAGGGTTATCATGCAAATGCACTGATTGCGACGCATTGCTTTACAAAAAATGAATGTGAGTTATTGGCGAGAGCTCTCCATACAAACTACGATCTTGACGTTCGCGTCTGTCGTTGTTTAATGCGTGGAAAGCTTTATTATCGATTGTACGTTGTATCACAAAGTATGACTTCCTTTATGCAGATCATAGAACCGTACATTCATAATTGTTTTCACTATAAATTAGTGAAATATCGATCCATGCCCAGCCAGCAGCAGCGGTAATACAGAGGCCCCAAGCGTTGTCCGGAATTATTGGGCGTAAAGAGCTCACAGGTGGTTTGGTTTGTCGAGGTTTAAATCGTGGAGCTTAACTCCACGCTCTTCCTTGAAACGGCCAAACTTGAGGACGGGAGAGGCAAGCGGAACGGCTGGTGTAGGGGTAAAATCCGTTAATATCAGCTGGAACACCAATGGCGAAGGCAGCTTGCTAGAACGTTCCTGACACTACAAGAGCGAAAGCACGGGGAGTGAATGGGATTAGATACCCCAGTAATCCGTGCCGTAAACGATGGATACTAGGAATAGGGAGATTCGACCCTCTCTGTTTCGTTTACTCAAGCTAACGCGTTAAGTATCCCGCCTGGGGAGTACGGTCGCAAGACTAAAACTCAAAGGAATTGACGGGAACCTGCACAAGCGGTGGAGCATGTGGTTTAATTCGACACTAAGCGAGGAACCTCACCAAGGTTTGACATCCTCTGGAGTCTTGAGAAATCGAGATGTGCCCGCAAGGGAACGGAGTGACAGATGCTGCATGGTCGTCGTCAGCTCGTGGCGTGAGCTGTACGGTTAAGTCCGGTAACGAGCGCAACCCCTATTCTGTGTTACAAGTGTCACAGAAGACTGCCGGCTTTAAGCCGGAGGAAGGCGGGGATGACGTCAGATCAGCATGGTTCTTACACCTTGGGCTACACACGTGCTACAATGGGGCGCACAACGGGGCGCGAAATCGTAAGATGGAGCCAATCCCACAAATCGCCCCTCAGTTCGGATTGAGGGCTGCAACTCGCCCTCATGAAGCCGGAATCGCTAGTAACCGCGGATCAGCCTCGCCGCGGTGAATACGTTCTCAGGTTTTGTACACACCGCCCGTCACACCACGAGAGTTGGTGGCACCCGAAGGCTCTGTTTACCAGGGACGAAGGTGAAATCAATGATCAGGGTGAAGTCGTAACAAGGCATCCGTAGCGGAAGCTGTGGATGGATCACCTCCTTTCTAGGGAGATTATATGTGGTCGATAAGCTTAAGCTTATGTTCAACAAAAAATCGACATAAAAGCCTCTGCATCACTATCCAGTTGTGAAGTTTTACTTACCTCTACTCGTGTTCTTTGAGGTTTTTAACGGTAACAAAAAAACGAAAAAACTTGTTTTTTTTACCAAAAAAGGCTATGATCAAACGACGTTAAAGGCTTTTTTATAGGTTTCTTTTTTGGGCGCGTAGCTCAGTTGGTTAGAGCGCGTCACTGATAATGACGAGGTCCCAAGTTCAACTCTTGGCGCGCCCACGAATGTGTCAATGGATACTTGCCGTACGATAGACAGGTAATAACCCTACGCTCGCCCTATCATGGTTTTTTGGTGTATTTTTCTGTCCACGTTGTGACATACTTTTTTAAAAGTACCAAAAGCTCTTCGTGCAAAAACCCGTTGGAGGCAAGAACGCCTTTAATTTTTTGATCATAGCGCTGATCCTCTCCCGCGAGATTCGTCATGCGACCACCAGCTTTTTCAATAATCAACCGAGCAGCAGCTGAGTCATGTGGCTGAAAGTGCGGAAAGAGAACTGCATCAAATTGTCCTAATGCAAGAAGCATATAACTATAAGCTATCGAGTGAACAGACAAAATTGTCACATTGTGATCAATTAAAGCGCAAAAGATCCCTCGAAAATCCGGCTGGCCGTGATGTTCTTTCCAGACTGGCACAGCCATTACTGCATTACGAAGATCCTTATTTTTCGATATACGCACTTCTTCTCCATTGAGAGTTGCAGCGCTATTAATGTCTGCAACAAGCATACGATCCATATACGGATCGTAAATAACTCCCACAACCACTTTCCCTTTATGCAAAAGCGCTAAAGAAAAAACTGACGTTGGAATACCGCGCGTAAAAGGAATAGTTCCATCGATAGGATCACATACCCAGACATCATCAGAATACGCGTTTTCATTGTAATTTTCTTCTTCCCCCATCACGCGATGATTAGGATAGTACTCTTTCACTCGCTCAATAACTAAACGGTTCACCTTTGTATCTGCAACAGTTAATGGGGTTTTGTCAAAGTCTTTGGATTCGTAATCAATCCCCAACGTAAAATGCGAACGAATAATCCCGCCCGCTTCTTTTGCAATTGATACAACAAAATCTTTTTCAATCATCCTCCAACTTTAGCACAAAAATTCCACTGGAGCAATAATAGTTATTTCAAAAGCATGTCACACCCTTTAAAATAAAAATCTTTTTTGGTATAGTAAAAAAACATTAATCTTTTCTTCTTGAAAATCACTATCCTTCTCGGAACAACTCGCAAAGATTCGTACTCGTCGAAAATTGCGCACTTTATCGTTGACACACTGCGTGCAACGGAACACGAGGTTTTTCTTTTTGATCTTGCGGCTTTCGATGCACCGCTTTTTTCTGGCGACTATCTTAGAGAAGCGGATATGACGGCAATGCAAAAAACGATGCATGAACAATGGCGCACTTCGCATTTGGTTATTATTGTTGTACCAGAATACCACGGCGGCATGCCCGGCAGTTTAAAAAATCTTTTTGACGTTTTAGCAAAAAGCGATTTACATAACAACAAAGTCTATTCCTGTGTTGGGGTATCTGACGGCCGGGGTGGATTAAAAGCCATTCAGGCGTTACAAGCAAGCCTCACCAATCTTATAAACTCTACAAAGGCCAAAGCATTTTTCACCACCAAAACGCTTACGGTCAGTCATGTCAAAGATATCTTTAACGAAAATGGCCAACTAAAAAATGCATCGTTTTCCGAACGCCTCCAAGACTATTTGCAGACCATCCTCCCACAGGCGGAACAATGGAAAAAAGAAGATT
Source organism: uncultured Gammaproteobacteria bacterium (assembly GCA_964604315.1). Lineage (GTDB taxonomy): Bacteria > Patescibacteriota > Patescibacteriia > JACPL01 > CAZRYK01 > CAZRYK01. The sequence continues at coordinate 4,479 of CAZRYK010000004.1, read as the reverse complement.
GACTTCAAAAAGAATAAAAGGTAAAATCATTCGTAGATTTTTCTTTGCCGGAGTAGCTCAGTGGTAGAGCAGAGGCCTGAATCTTCGGGCCATTCGGTGGTAACATCGAATTAAAAATCGGGTGAATTCGGGGAAGTCCTGACGCATGTTTGGGATAATCCCGAACCAATCCTTCGCCGGGAAGTTATGGATTACACGCAAGTCTAAGATGAAAAGGCTTGCCTGCCGTAGCTTTAGCGGAGGCAGGTGTAGAGACTAGCAAGTGCGTCCCAACAATAATCTTGCATATAGCGCCCGATCCGCCCCTGGCGGAATGATATAGTCCAATCCTCATAGTAATATGAGACGAAACAATGGAAGAGCCTTGTGTTGTCAGTTCGATTCTGACCTCCGGCACGCGCGTGAATAATCGATCGCTTAACAAGAAATTGAACCTATGATAGACTATTATCGTGGTTCAATTTTTTGTATGCGTAAAGATCGAGAACAAGCACTAAAGTTGAGACTTAAAGGGGCAAGTTATAACGAAATCACTTCGTTACTTGGAATACCTAAAAGTACTCTATCAACATGGTTTGCTACTTTACAACTCTCCCCCGAGGCACAAGAAAAGCTGAAACTTAAAGCTTACTTACCCGCGCGCGATGCACTTATTCGCCATAACAAACGCCAAACAAAGGATGCAATATTTCGCGCTAAAACTATTCGGAGTTTAAGTAGGAAACAAATCCAGCCCCTTACTCGTGATGCTTTATTCATGGTCGGTATTAGCTTATATTGGGCGGAAGGTTATAAAATCCCTGCCAGGCGCCTAGGCCGTGAATTAACATCTCACCCCATTTCTCTCACAAACAGCGATCCTCTGCTGATAAAAATTTTTATAAGATTTCTTAAAGAGATTTGTCATGTAGACGAAAGCAAAATGAAAGCGGAACTAAGAATTTATGAACATCTGAATGAAAAACAACTTCTCCATTATTGGCAAGATGTTACAGGTATACCACTGGCAAACTTTCATAAGACCTACTACGGAATAAGCAAATCTAGCCAGGGCAAGCGTCCATTTAATCGTCTCCCTTATGGTACAATTTGCATCCGAGTCTATAATACACGGCTCTTTCATACTATCATGGGCTGGATAGAAGGTCTTAAAACTGTAACTTTATGATTAACAAAAGGGCAAAAAAGATTTACTCGTCGCTCAATAAAACCTACCCAAACGCGAAGTGTTCGCTAGACTTTCGCAATCCTTGGCAACTTTTAGTAGCAACGATCCTTTCGGCGCAGTGTACCGACAAACGCGTGAATATGGTAACGCCGGCGCTTTTTAAAACTTTCTCAACACCAGAAAGAATGGCGCGCGCTCCCCTTTCTGTTATCGAAAAACATATTCGCTCCACAGGGTTTTATAGAAACAAAGCCAAATCGCTCAAGGGTTCAGCAGAAAAAATCGTCAAAGATTTTGACGGCCACGTCCCGCAAACGCTTGAAGAACTTATTACTCTTCCTGGCGTTGCCCGCAAAACCGCGAACGTGGTTTTAGGTGTTGCGTTTCACAAAAATGAAGGCGTTGTTGTGGATACCCATGTTAAACGATTATCGCATCGCATGGGGTTAACTAAACACACCGATCCTACAAAAATTGAGAAAGATTTAATGCTACTTTTCCCGCAAAAAAAGTGGATGCATCTGTCGCATCTTTTTATTGCACACGGGCGCGCTATGTGCAAAGCCCCAAAACCTTTTTGCTCTACCTGCCCGGTTCGCAATATTTGTCCATCTGCCACGGTTTTTTACCCAAATATATGAATGTAGAAATTGAAATTAAAGCGCATTTAAAAAATCGCGACGCCGTAAAAAAGAAACTTCAGGAACGTGGCGCGGTTTTTGAATCCACCAAACAAACAACCGATACCTATTACCACAAAAAAGGGGAAACAACCTACCATCAAGATTGGCATTTGCGAATCCGGGCTTACGATCACGCGTCGTCCGGGCGACTGGAGTATCATCAGCCGTTGGGCGAAATTCATGCGGAAGAATATGAATTGGAAGTTGACAATGTACAAACCATGGATCATATTTTGCAACACCTGGGATACAAAAAAGCCTTGATCGTGGATAAGACTCGCGAAACATGGAAACTCAATGATTTTACCATTGCCCTGGATCATGTGAAAGATGAGGGAGATTTTATTGAGGTGGAATTATTGAATGCCGATGTCAAAGAAGCCGAAGAAAAAATTGAACAATTTCTTTTGTCACTCGGAATCACCAAAGAGGACTTCTGCCCAGACCTTCGTTACTATCAAATGGTACCAGTTTTGACGGCTTGATCTTTCTTCATTCTTTTAGTACACTACGCAGTGCTTCATATAACGATTGTAGACTGAGTCGGGGCGTAGCGCAGCTGGTAGCGCACCTGCTTTGGGAGCAGGGGGCCGCTGGTTCGAGTCCAGTCGCCCCGACCCAGTCTATGTGCGCTCCAAACCTGACGTCAGAGAGGCCGATCCGACGGTAGGTCGGATCATCCCCGACAACATTCCTTTTGATTCTCAAAAATGCTATCATAAGGGTATGAGCTGGTACTATATTTTGGTCGTTGCGCATATCATTGGAACCTCTTTAGGTGTTGGGGCAGTCACGGTTAATGATAGCCTCTTTTTTCGCGCCCTCAAAAATAAACGTATTGATAAAAGCATGATTGAAACGTGGAAGACTATTTCGGGCATTATCTGGGTAGGTTTAAGCATTCTTTTCTTTTCGGGCGTACTCTTTTTCGTGGTTTATCGGCTCGGCGCACCTACTCATCTTTCCCTCGCTTTCACTTCTAAATTTTGGCTCAAAATGGTCATTGTCGGCGTACTTTTTGCCAATGGCCTAGCCATGCATGCAAAGTCCCTGCAACTTCTTTCCCGGGTTGTGGCCGAGGGTGGGAAACTTTCTTCGCCACGATTCCTTTCTTCCGCCAATCTTTTTTTTGCTAGCGGCGCTATTTCTTTTGTGTCGTGGTACGCGGCCTTAATGTTGGGTATTACCCGTAACTTCTCTCTTACTTTTCTTCAAGGACTTGGCGTTTATCTGGCAATTTTAATCCTCGCTGTTTTTGCCTCATACATCATTCGTATTCGCGTGCAACGTTATCTTTTGCAATCATGACTTCCCTATTTCAATCGCTTCTTATTGCCCACGTCATTTTCGGTCTTTTGGGCATTCTCTTTTTCTTGTGCTCCTTTTTATGTCTTTTCCGAACGAACGTTCATAAGTGGCGCATGCTCACCGCCCTCTTTGGCACCGTTTCTTTTTGGCTGGCGTGGATTGCCGGAGGCTTCTACTACGCCAAATATTATGGGCAAAACGTAAAGCCTATCATTACCGCGGGCCGCACACCTTGGGTGCATACGGTTCTGATGGAAACCAAAGAACATCTTTTTCTCTTTCTGCCATTCTTAAGCATCACCGGGATTTTTCTTCTATGGAGAATGAATAAAGAAATCGATGCAAACGCGATTGTACGAAAATGGACCGCGCTCCTTCTTACTCTCATTATTGTTCTCGGCTTGATTATGGCCTTTAGCGGTATACTGATTTCTTCGGCTGGCGGACGTTAACTTTTTTTACTATGCGTTGGATTTTTGGAAGTACTATTGGTTCGCTCGTCACTATTATTGTAATAACTCTTCTCACGATTATTGCGGACATTAAACCTGCGATAAAAGATAATTTAAAGGACATCTTTGCGCATCACTGGGTGGGGAAAGGTATACTGGCACTTATTGTTTTTGTGATTGTTATGTTTGCAGTAAGCGCTGTTGCAAAAAAAGTCTCGGAAGAAAAAATAGTCATAGCTACAAAAGCATTAGGGATTGCGACGATCCTTTCGGCTCTAGCGCTCATTGCCTTCTTTCTTTTTGAAACATTCATTTAACAGTATTGAAATAAGTTCCAAAATAGGGTAGGATACGCGTGCTTAGAATTTCCGGAGATGGGTCGCCATGGGCGATTAAAACTCCGTTGGTAGCGGTCGCCTCAGGCGACCATGGGGTGCATGAGAACACAATTATGTTTTATATTTATGTCCTCCGGAGTCAAAAAAGTGGATACCGATATATTGGACAAACATCAAATCTAAAACGTCGCTTGAAAGAACATAACGCAGGACTAACAAAATCTATACGGTTTCAACTTCCTTTCAGGCTTGTGTATATTGAAGAAGTGCCTTATCGTGATGAAGCGCGAAGGAGAGAAAAATTTCTGAAATCTGGTAAAGGAAGGGAATGGTTAGATAAGAAAGGAATATAAATAATCGGGCTGTAGCGCAGTTGGTAGCGCGCACGCATGGGGTGCGTGAGGTCGTGGGTTCAAATCCCGCCAGCCCGACCAATCAAGACATTTTGAAAATTCAGAGGCATTTTGTTGCTCGACGTGTCAACCGATTTAATAATGTCACCCGGGCGTATCGTTCTGTGATTTAATAAA
>CAZRYK010000003.1:4104-41964 GCA_964604315.1 uncultured Gammaproteobacteria bacterium | reverse complement strand
CAATATGCAAACACCCAAAGAATTCGCTATGTCGCATTTGACATGAGAGAGAACGTAGCCTTGACAAAACGCCAGTTTTTTATATAATGATGGAGGTTCAATTTAGCACTCGCAAAACTAGAGTGCTAAATCTAAAAACAATCCTTAATTCATTAAATCATACATGATATGAATTTACGGCCTTTAGGCAATCGCGTGCTCGTCAAACAACTCGAGCAAGAAGAAGTCACAGCGTCCGGTATTGTGTTACCCGACACCGTGGATAAAGAAAAAAAAGCGCAAGGCGAAGTCATTGCGTTAGGCGATGGCGAAAAAGTGATCAAACTCAACTTATCGGTTGGAGATGTTGTGCTCTTTGGCAAATATTCCGGCGATGAGGTGGAGTATGAAAAGGAGGAATATAAGATTCTTAATCATGAAGACGTTTTGGCGGTCGTGACGAAGTAATCTTACAACCTACTAACTACAAGCGAACTATATGGCAAAACAAATTTCATTTAACGAGGAGGCACGAGAACGCCTGAAAAAAGGCGTCAATAAATTAGCCGATACCGTGAAGGTGACGTTGGGTCCCCGCGGACGGAATGTGATTTTAGAAAAAAGTTTTGGCGCGCCCTCCATCACCAAAGATGGCGTGACGGTTGCCAAAGAAATCGAACTGGAAGATAAGTTTGAAAACTTGGGCGCAGAATTGGTGAAAGAAGTTGCCAGCAAAACCGCCGATGCCACAGGTGACGGAACAACGACCGCGACGGTGTTAGCGCAAAGCATGGTGAACGAAGGTTTTAAAAACGTTACCGCCGGCGCCAACCCGATTGCGATTAAACGCGGTTTAGAAAAAGGCGTGGAAGCGGTGAATAAAGAACTCCGCAACATGGCCAAACAGGTGAAAAACAACTGGGAAGAAATTGCCCACGTTGCCGCCATCTCTGCCAATGACAAAGAAATTGGAAAAGTCATTGCCGAAGCCATGGAATCGGTCGGTTCAGACGGTGTGATTACGGTGGAAGAATCGCAAAGTTTTGGTATTGAAAAAGAATTGGTGGAAGGTATGCAGTTCGACAAGGGTTATGTGTCGCCGTACATGGTCACGAACCCCGACCGCATGGAAGCCGTGTATGAAGATGCGCAAATCCTGATTACGGAAAGCAAAATTTCTTCGGTGCAAGAAATATTACCGCTCTTAGAGAAAGTGGCTCAAAGCGGAAAGAAAGAAATGGTGATTATTGCCGAAGAAGTCGAAGGCGAGGCCTTGGCAACCTTTGTGGTGAACAAGATTCGCGGAACGTTCAACGTGCTTGCGTTAAAGGCGCCGGGCTTTGGTGATCGCCGTAAAGAAATGCTTGCCGATATTGCCGCGGTTACCGGTGGGCAAGTCATTTCCGAAGACGTGGGCATGAAATTAGAAAATGCCACGTTAGAACAATTGGGCCGCGCGCGCAAAGTGATTGCGACCAAAGAAAACACCACGATTGTGGAAGGCAAGGGCGATCAAAAGGTGATTGACGATCGCATGGCGCAAATTAAAACCGCGATTGAACAAAGCGATTCGGATTTTGACAAAGAAAAATTACAAGAACGATTAGCAAAACTTTCGGGCGGTGTGGCCGTGTTAAAAGTTGGCGCCGCAACCGAAACCGAAATGCAAGAAAAGAAAGATCGTATTGAAGATGCGTTAGGTGCAACCAAAGCCGCAGTAGCCGAGGGCATTGTGGTGGGTGGCGGTGTGGCCTTAATTCGCGCCATGAAAGCCTTGGATAGTATTAAGGTTGACGGTGAAGAAGTTGTGGGTTTAAAGATTTTGCGACGCTCGCTAGAAGAACCGATTCGCCAGATTGCGGAAAACGCGGGTAAAGATGGCGCGGTTGTTACGGCAGAAGTTTCGAAAATGGAAGGCAATATGGGCTACAATGCGGCAACCGATACCTACGAAGATTTAGTTGCGGCCGGTATTGTGGATCCTGCCAAAGTGACCATTGCGGCATTGCAAAACGCGGTGTCGATTGCAGGGTTACTAATGACCACCGAAGCCGCGGTAACAGATATTCCTGAAAAACGCGATGGCGCATCTCACGGCGCTGGTATGCCGGGTGGAATGGATATGAGCGGCATGATGTAAAATGCCTCGGAGGGGTAAACCCCAAAAGGGTTTCCCCCTTCCGACGCTCCTCCGACCAAAGCGTCGGAGTCACTGCCTCCCCCTTCCAAGGTATTGCGATGACAAGCGGAGCTTGATCATCGCAATAAAGAAAAAAATGAATTTAACAAGCGATCGGCTTGTTGTACGGAATGAAGCATTGGATCCTCCGGCGATTCATTCCTTAACAACAATCCGATCGCTTTAGTTTACTTACTACTTATTACTTACAGCTTATTAAGTACCATACTTGTACAAGTTCGGAACTTGTGATACACAAACAAGCAACGGGGGAGTTTTTTCTTAGGCGGCGTCCGCGCCGCCGAAAGGAGGTCGTCGGTGAACCTTCAGAATCTCCCCAACGGTTGGCGAAACTTCTCGCCGGCCGACAAGCTCGCGTTTCTCCTCTGCAGCGGCACGCTGACGCGCGTCGAAGCAGAGCGGGAGTTCCGCGTCCTGGATTCGTACTCGCCATACGATCCTGCACGCGAGAACACTGGCCTGCTCCGGCAGGCGGAGCTTCGGCTCGTCCCGATGGGACGAGCGAGGCGCGCGAGCTAGGACAGGGGGCGCCAGAGGCAACCATTGCCCGCGGCGCCCAGCCCTTCTGCAAACAGAAGGGATCCGACCTCCAGAGGTCGGATCCCTCGAAAACTTTTTTAGTTGAGCGCTAGACTTTTTCTATCGCGGTTTTTTGGCCTTTTTTGAATTCCAGGAGGTTCGACGTTTGGCGAATTTCTTCCCAGTGTTTTTCTAGTAACGTCGTGTCGCTGGCATATACCAACACCGCGGCATCGTTTCGCGATAGCCCATTTTTTTTCCGTAAATCCTGAATCGTGCGGATTAATTCTCGCACCGCGCCTTCTTCGGCAAGTTCTGGCGTGATGGTTGTGTCCAGAACAGCTTCGTCTGCAATCGACGCGTCAAAAACAATGGCTTTCACATTTATTTCATCGCGTATCAACGCAAGATATTCTTCTTTATCTTTAAGAAGATCGTTTTTGACCGAAAGTTTCGAAAGCGGTTGGCGGATTTTTAAGCCCGCGGTTTGTCGAAGTTTCAAGGCCGACGAAACTAAGGCTCGCGTTGTTGCCATATCTTGTAAAATCGCCAAATCCATGTCAGAGGTGTTTTTGGGCCACGATGTTAAATGCACACTTTCCGGGTCATCGTCTGTGCGTACCGTGCGGTAAATTTCTTCGGCAATAAAGGGCATGATCGGCGCAATGATTTTAGAAAATTCACGCAAGACATAACGCATGGTGCCTAATGCTTGCCCGGCATCAGCACTTTTGACGCGTTCCCGCGACCGGCGCACATACCACGTGGAAAAATCGTCAATAAAGTCGCGCATGGGTCGTGTGGCATGCACCATGTCATAGGCTTCAAAACTTTCGGTGGTGGTTTGTAACGCTTCATTGAGGCGAGCCAAAATCCAGCGATCCAAAATATGATCGCTCGCACGCTCGGGCTCCGGAGCATTTTCTTTGTACAGCCCGTAGAACGTTAAGGTGTTCCGCAGAAGGTTCACTACTTTGTTGTGGGTTTCCCGAAGCTCGCTGTCAATAAACATCATGTCTTCGGCTTGCATCACCACAGACGACATTAAGTAAAAACGGAACGCATCGGCACCAAAGGTATTAAACAACACATACGGGTCGGTATAATTTTTCTTGGATTTCGACACTTTAGACCCGTCGGCTGCCAAAACGTTCCCCGTGGTGACAACATTATTAAACGCATGTTTGTTAAACAACAACACCCCGAGGGCGTGCATGTAGTAAAACCATGTGCGAGTTTGCGCAATGTATTCCGCAATAAAATCGCCAGGGAAACGTTTTTCGAATTCCTCAACATTTTCAAACGGGTAGTGGTATTCGGCAAAAGGCATAGACCCGGATTCTAACCAGCAATCCACCACTTCCGGAATACGGCGCATAGTACCGCCACAGGAACATTTTAATGTAAACGCATCAATGTAAGGGCGGTGCAAATCTAAATCCTCTGGTACGGGTTCGTTTGCACGTTCTTTTAATTCTTTGCGCGAACCAACAACCGCAATCTCTTTACACTGTTCGCATTTCCAGATGGGCAACGGGCTGGCCCAAAAACGATTGCGCGAAATGGTCCAATCTGGCGCGGTTTCAAGAATGTGGCCAAACCGTCCGTGTTGTAGGTGCTGCGGCGACCAATTGATCTGTTCGTTTTCTTCGATCATGCGCTGTTTCACCGACTGAATGTCAATGAACCACGACGAAATAGCGTTATAAATTAACGGTGTGCCGCAACGGTAGCAATGCGGGTACGAGTGCGTATTGTTTTCGCGTTTAAAAAGCAGCCCGCGGTCTTCTAAATCTTTTTTAATCAGCCGCTCGGCATCTTTAATGTATATGCCGCGCACCAATTCTGGTGCATCTGTGTTGTATTTGCCCGAGGCGTCCAACAACTGCACCATAGGTAGGTGTTCTTTTTGCCCCAGCGCAAAATCGTCTTCGCCGTACATGACCGCTGTGTGCACCACGCCGGTTCCTTCGTCGGTAGAAACAAAATCGGCCAGAAGGACTTGGTATTTTTTACCCTCATACTGTTGAACTTTTTGCACTTCATAAAGCGGCGTGTATGCTAAGCCCGCAAGATCCTCGCCCGTGAATTCTTTTACAATATCGCCGGTACCTTTATATAAATCTTTTGCCAAAAGATAACGCGCATCGTCTTCTTCTACCAAAACATAACTGATGTCTTTCCCCACGGCCAAGGCGACGTTGCCGGGTAATGTCCACGGCGTTGTTGTCCAGGCAAGAATAAAGGTGTTTTGCGGCAAACTATGATCGGCAGGATTTTTGACTTCAAATTTTACCGTCACGGCTTCTTCGGTCACGTCTTGGTACGTGTTGTCCATGGCAATCTCGGCTTTGGCAAGCGGCGTTTCGCAGTGTGGGCAGTACAATAGCACTTTGCGGCCTTCGTAGATTTTGCCTTTTTTGTGCATTTCCTTAATCGCCCACCACACGCTTTCAATATACGTGTTGTCCATGGTTTTGTACGAGTGGTCAAAATCGACCCAGCGCCCAACCCGCTCAATATATTTTTTCCATTCGTCCACGTAACGCAACACAAACGGCCGCTCGGTTTCGTTGAACTTTTCAATGCCAATGTCTAGAATGTCTTTTTTGGTTTTTAGCCCCAATTCTTTTTCGACCAGCGATTCTATGGGCAGGCCGTGACAATCCCAGCCCCAACGGCGACGCACATGGTACCCGCGCATGGTTTTGTAGCGGGGAATAACATCTTTAGCAATCGAAGAAAGCAATGTGCCCGAATGCGGCAAGCCCGTGGCAAACGGCGGGCCATCATAGAAAACAAACTCGCCTTGGGGAGCGTCTTTGGCAAGCGATTTGTCAAAAATCTTTTGCTCATTCCAAAACGCGAGGATTTCTTCCTCGCGCTGTGCCGCTACGGATTTATTGCCGGTTGATTCTCGCGTAGGCTTGTTCATGGGATGATAAATACACCAAAGTGTCAAGACTCTTTTGTCTATCATAGCCAAGCGTGGGGCGTTTTGTCAATTTGCGGGGTTGACAGAATGGGGGTTTTTAAGTATTCTCTTTTTAACTTGCGCGTGAAGGACGCCCTTGGTTGGGAGCGTCCCTCTCCGCGCGTTGCCTTTGAGGGAGGTATCATGAGTCTCAATATCTTGCGCGCTACCTGGAATAGCGCGTGTGGGCATCGGGATCTGTCGCCGCGTATCATCGAGCGCGGCGATCGCGTTGAGTTTCTGGCGAACGACGAAGCGATCGTCACGATCGTCAGTGACCGCGTCGACGCGCCGGCGGCTCCCGGTGTTATCGTTGCGGAGCTCGTGCGCTACACCGCCGCCAAGAAGGCGGTGAACGGCACGACCCGCTGATGGAGGCTCGCTTGGGGTGTGGCTGGCGTGGAAACACGTCGGCCGCACCCCAGCATCGAATCAACTTGACACTTAACGTTTTGTGATGTACAATAGATACATAATGTACAAAATGTATCTATTTATGTTATGGAACCCATTGCCGTTATTACTACAACCGACGCTCGCAAACAACTATCGAAGCTGTTAAGCATTGTTCGGTATTCCAATAAACCTATCGCTATCGGCCGTCACCAGAAGGCCGAAGCACTGCTTATTAAGTTTCCGGATACGTATAATCCCGATCTTGATGACATAACGAATATGAATGCCTATGGCGGAGGTTTTGATTTCTTAGAAGAAGAGCCGGACGTCTATTCGCGAAAGGATTTAAAGAAGTCGTATGTTTGAGCGCGGAAAAGTCATTCTTGTTCCCTTTCCTTTTACCGACCTGTCTGCAAAGAAAGTCCGCCCGGCAATTATTGTTTCCAAACCCTTAGTAGACGCTAAAGATATTATTGTTGTTTTTGTATCGTCGGTATTGCCCTTGCGCGCTACAAAAACTGAAGTCGTGCTAAAAGAAAAGGATCCCAGCTTTTCTTCTACCGGTTTGAAACGATCATCTGTAGTGAAATGCCAAAAGATCGCAACGCTTGATCAACGTATTGTGTTGGGCGAACTAGGTGAAATTTCTGATTCTACCCAAAAGAGTATTGATCGCGCCTTGTATGATGCTTTAGGTTTGAAATAATGGAATTTTTTGGTATACTAAAAGTATGACAGACCCGTACGAAAGCAAGCCCTTGAGCGAGGAAAAGAAAAAAGCCCACGAAGACAGCTTGCTGGCCGCTCTAAGCTATGTGTGGATTTTATGTTTAGTCCCGCTGTTTTTGCGAAAGGATAGCGCGTTTGTTCAGCATCATGCCAAACAAGGATTGTTATTGTTCGCCATAGAAATTGTTGGCTGGCCGATTTTTGGCATTCCGGTGATTGGATGGTTTTTAGGGCTCTTGGTTTTAGTCCTTGCTATTACGGGTTTTGTGAAAGCCTTGTCTGGCGAGGAATGGGCCATGCCTTTTTTGGGAAAGTACGCGAAGAAGATTAACTTGTAATAGCAAACAGGAATAAGGGATAAGGTTTAAGGGTTAAGAAAAAATACTTATCCCTTAGCCCTTAGCGCTTATCCCTTACTTTGACTATGATAACACGCGACGAGAAATTTATTTTATGGTTCGAGGAAGTCGACATCAAAGACATTCCTTTGGTGGGTGGCAAAAATGCCTCTTTGGGCGAGATGATTCAAAAGCTTACCTCTAAGGGCGTGCGGGTGCCTGGTGGTTTTGCGGTAACCTCTTCGGCCTACCGATTTTTATTGGAAGAATCCGGCGCCAAAAATAAGATTCGCGAGATTTTAAAAACCTTGAATACGCGCGACACAAGGAATTTAGCGCACCATGCGTTATTGGTACGCAAAACCATTTTGCAAACGCGGTTTCCGAAAAAACTCACGCAAGACATTGGTGTTGCGTATAAAGAAATGCAAAAACGCTACGGTAAAAATGTGGACATGGCGGTACGCTCTAGTGCCACGGCCGAAGATTTACCCGACGCATCGTTTGCCGGTCAGCAAGAAACCTACTTAAACATCCGCGGGGAAAAAGAACTGCAAATCGCGATTAAAAAAGCGTTCGCATCGTTGTTCACCGATCGCGCCGTTAGTTATCGGCAAGAAAAAGGCTTTGATCATTTTTCTATTGCGCTTTCCGTGGCCGTGCAAAAAATGGTGCGGTCAGACAAAGCCGCAAGTGGCGTCATGTTTTCTATTGATACCGAAACCGGTTTTCAGAATGCGGTGTTAATCAACGCGGCGTACGGTTTAGGGGAAAACGTGGTGCAAGGCGCGGTGAACCCGGACGAATATTATGTGTTTAAACCCACGCTCGACGGAAAACACCAGCCGATTATTTCGAAAGAATTGGGCAGTAAACGCCGCCGCATGATTTACAATAACGATCCCAAAAACCCGACAAAAAATGTTTTTGTGTCGGCAAAAGATCGCGAGCGTTTTGTATTAACCAACAAAGAAATTTTGCAATTAGCGCAATGGGCCGTGGTGATTGAAAACCATTACCACAAACCCATGGACATGGAATGGGCCAAAGATGGGTTAGACGGCAAATTGTATATTGTGCAAGCGCGTCCCGAGACCGTGCAATCGCAAAAAGATCGTAGCGTGTTAGAAGAATACAAAATTCAAAACAAAGGCGCGCATGTGCTCATCACCGGAACGCCGGTCGGTAGCAAGGTGGGGAGTGGCAAAGCGCGCGTGATTCGCGATGTGTCGCAAATTCATGAATTTCAAAAAGGCGAGGTGTTGGTGACCGACATGACGGACCCAGACTGGGAGCCGATTATGAAAATTGCTGGCGGTATTGTCACTAACCGCGGCGGGCGAACCAGTCATGCGGCCATTGTCTCGCGTGAATTTGGCGTGCCGGCGGTGATTGGAACAGAAACTGGAACCAAAAAGATTCCGCATGGCGCGGAAGTTACGGTTAGCTGTGCCGAGGGCGACGACGGAAAAGTCTATAAGGGTATTATTCCGTTTGAAGTACATAAAACCAGTTTGAAGGGTTTAAAAAAACCGCGGCATACAAAAATTATGATGAATATTGGCTCGCCAGAGTTGGCGTTTTCGGCAAGTTTCATTCCGAATGATGGCGTAGGCTTGGCGCGCGAAGAATTTATTGTGACGGCGAACATTAAAATTCACCCCTTGGCGTTGGTGCATTTTGACACATTGAAAAGCCGCAAGACGCAACATGAAATTGAAAAGCTCACCAAAGGGTACAAAGACAAAAAACAATATTTTATCGACAAATTGGCGTACGGCATTGCAACGATTGGCGCGGCGTTTTACCCCAAAGATGTCATTTTCCGCTTAAGCGATTTTAAAACTAATGAGTATGCGGGGTTAATTGGCGGGCAGGAATTTGAGCCGCATGAAGAAAACCCGATGATCGGTTGGCGCGGGGCGTCGCGGTATTACGATGCAACCTATGCGCCGGCTTTTGCCATGGAATGCGCGGCGTACAAAAAAGTGCGCGACGATGTGGGGTTAAAAAACGTGAAAATTATGATTCCGATTTGCCGCACGCCCGAAGAAGGCAAACGCGTGATTGCGGAATTAGCAAAAAATGGTTTGGTACAGCACAAGGACGGTTTGGAAATTTACGTCATGTGTGAAGTGCCATCGAACGTGATTTTGGCCGAAGAATTTGCCAAGATTTTTGACGGGTTTTCGATTGGCTCCAACGATTTAACGCAAATGACCTTGGCCGTAGATAGGGATTCGCAATTGGTCTCACATATTTACAATGAAAATAACGAAGCGGTGAAATGGATGATAGCGCATGTCATTGATGTGGCGCATAAAACAAAAACCAAGATCGGCATTTGTGGGCAAGGGCCTTCGGACTCGCCAGAATTTGCGCGTTTTTTGTTAGACCACAAAATCGATTCCATGAGTTTGAACCCGGATACGGTGGTAAAGACCACAATGGATTTGGCGAAGCATCAGAAGTAAGCGGTAAGTATATATTTATTTTTAGAGAGATATGAGTATGGGGAAAGTGGTGTTAAAAAAAGAATATAGCAGGAATCCAAAATTTCAAAAATTTGTTGAGGAGATTATTATTCCGGGTTTAGAAAAATTTAATCAGAGAGTGGAGAAAGTATCTGAAGATGTGGCAAAAAGATAATTTCGCTAGACAAGAGGGCCTTTTTTCGTTAGAATAAGGTTGTTTTACTGATAGACTTGACCCCAAAACGTTATGCGCATGACTCGTCTGTTCCCCGGTACGCGGAAAGATGTCCGTGAAGGTCTACTTCGTTCGCATGCCTTGTTAGAGCAAGGCGGTTTTATTGCACCCAAAGCCGCGGGTATTTGGTATTTGCTGCCGTTGGGCCACCGTGTGCACGAGAAAATCAAAAAAATCGTTTTCGAGGTGTTAGAAAAACATGGCGCCATGAACATGACGTTACCCATTTTGCAACCTGCCGAAGACTGGAAACACAGCGGCCGCTGGCAAAAATACATTGACACCAAAACCATGTACACGACGCAGGAAATGTATGGCCAAGAGCAATACGGTTTAGCGCCAACAGCCGAAGAAATGGCCACCACGCTTGCGTGCCAACACGTCAAAAGTTATCGCGATTTGCCGTTGATTATTCACCAAATTGGCCCCAAGTTCCGCGATGAAATGCGACCACGGTATGGCTTATTACGCGGACGCGAGTTTGTCATGTCCGATGCGTATTCGTTTGACCGCGATGAAGATGCGATGCGGGCAAGTTTCGAAAACATGCGGCAAGCCTACGCCGAAATTTTTACAGCTTGCGGTTTGCGTTTCATTTCTGTGCAAGCCGATTCTGGCGCTATTGGTGGCAAGGGTTCATCGGAATTCATGGCACTGTCAGATAACGGTGAAGATACTTTGCTTACTTGTAGCAATTGCGATTACGGTGCGAACCAAGAGCGGGCGGTGGCAAAAATCCCAGCCGCAAAAATAGATGCGAAAGAACAAAAGAAAGAAAAAGTCGCAACGCCCGGTGTGAATACTATCGCATCCCTAGTGACGTTTTTTAAAATCCCGGCCACGCAAACCATGAAAGCCGTATTATATAGCGCCGATGGGCAGTTGGTGGTGGCATTTATTCGTGGCGATTTAGATATTAATGATGTGAAGCTGCAAAATCATTTAGGTGCAACGGTTTTAGAACCGGCGGCAGAAGTGATGCTCAAAGATGCGGGATTGCCAGCGGGATCGATTGGGCCAGTTGGCTTGCCAGAAAACGTGCGTACGGTTTATGACGCATCGTTGGAGGGCGGTAAAAATTTTGTCAGCGGCGCAAACGAACATGAATACCATTATATAAATCTTAACGCGGGGCAAGATTTTGCCGTGGAAGAATTCGTCGACATTGCCAAAGCCCAAGAAGGTCAAGAGTGTTTGCAATGCGGCAAGGGCACGTTAAAAGTTTCGCGCGGTATTGAAGTGGGCCATGTGTTTATGTTGCAAAAAGTGTATGCAGAAAAGTTCAATGCAAAATATTTAGACGAGACAGGTAAAGAACAAATCATGTGGATGGGAACGTACGGCATTGGCACCACGCGATTGATGCAAGCCGTTGCCGAACAGCAAAACGATGAGCATGGATTAATTTGGCCAGAAACCGTAGCGCCTTACCGAACTGTGATTGTACCGGTGAATGTTTCGGATGACACCCAACGGCAACTTGCAAACGATGTGTACGAAGCCCTGCAGAAGGCCGGAGTTGAAGTTTTGTTAGATGACCGTGAATTGAAAGGCGGAGAAAAATTTATGGACGCGGATCTTATGGGTATTCCGTGGCACATTGTCTGCGGCCGCGAAGCAAAAAACGGAAAAGTGGAATTAAAAAACCGCCAAACCGGCAACCGCGAAACCATCGATATAGAAGAACTTCTCCAACGGTTTGACGGGGGAAGATAAAGAAATACGGATCATCGTCTCTTATCTCTAGATAAGATTTTGGTATTGGTTAGAAAGTATAGGAATGTTTGCATAGTTGTATAATAAACTTTATACTTATTCTATGCCTAGAGCACAATTCCTTACAGGAAAGCAAAGAGACTTCCTTCATAGCGTAAAACAAAAGAGCGGACTACCGTGGGATTCATTAGCAAAGATATGTAATGTAAGTACGCGGTCATTTAGAGATTGGCGTAACGAAAAGCTTACAGCAGATTATGACGCCATTCTGTCTTTAAGTAAAAAATTTAGCATTCCGACCGGTGGGATAAAGAAACTTCAAAACTATTGGTATATTGAAAAATCTGCGCCAATGGGAGGAATAGCGAGGCTAAAATTATACGGACCACCGGGAACTCCCGAGGGAAGAAAAAAGGGTGGAAGAATTTCTCAAAAGCGAAGGCGAGAAAATCCAGAGAAGTACTCAAAGTTAGGATGTATAACAAGGAAAGATTTTGTGGGCGTCAGACACTCCTGTTTATTAGCGGAATTGATCGGTATTATCCTTGGGGACGGCGGATTGACAAATTCACAATTAACAATTACTCTGCACAAAGTTGATGATAGAGCCTATGCGAGATTTGTTTCTTCTCTAATGATGGAGGTTCTTGGAGAAAAACCATCATGGCATGAACGTAAAAATGTTATTCGACTGACAATTTCTGGAGTGAGACTGGTCACAAGGCTTGAGCAGTTTGGATTAAGAAGAGGAAATAAAGTTTTGCATCAGGTAAAGATCCCGTTGTGGATCCAAAAGAATCCCTTGTTTCTCAAACGTTGTCTGCGTGGCTTGTTCGATACGGATGGTGGGTTCTATTTTCATAGACGGGGGCCCGCCAGAATATGTAAAGCTTTTGGTCTGTGTTTTACGAATCAGTCGCTTCCACTTATTAATATATTTTATGACACATTATTCTCTTATGGAATAAAGGTGAAAAAAGCTACTTCTAGTAGAATCTATATCTATAACTTTCCCGGTATACAAAAGTTCATAAGAATAGTAGGATCAAATAATCCCAAGCACATTAGTAAGTTCAGAGAATACCTTTTTCTGAAAAGGGTATAAACGTCACCTTGGAAGGGTGCAAGAGTGGTTTAATTGGCATCCCTGGAAAGGATGTGTACCAGAAATGGTACCGAGAGTTCGAATCTCTCCCCTTCCGCAGACAATCATAGCCCATTACATGAGCTATGATCGTCTGTGAAATGTTATTTGCGGGATTTGAAGGCGACAGGAAAACTCCTGCCGGTGGCAGGAGGTAAACTGCGCCGGGCTTCGGGGGAGATCCCAGACGACATGCGTCGAGGATCGGAGGAGAAGAAATCCCACCTCCTCCGCCAATGTACATCGTTTGGCCTAGGGATAGTTATAACATTTATTATTTTTTTCCGTGCAGTATTTTACAGCATAATTTTCTGCTATACTAAAGATATGTATTTAAATACATATTAAAATATGTATTTTATGCCACGACGATCGCAAGAAGAACACAGCATCAGCAAATTCATTCAACTGGGCGGGGTAGGAGTGAATCCTGAAAAATCTCATGTTGAATTCGAGCAAAGTCCGGAACAGGGTCATAATATCACCTTGCATTTTGTGTTTGCGCGACACGGTGAACCATCTGATACAGCTGGCGGACCCGCCTTAACAGAAAAAGGACAAGCACAAGCAGCCGAACTCGGCAGTGTCATTGAAACCCCTCACGATGGTATTAAAGTGTATTACAGCGATAAAGAAAGAGCGCAACAAACAGCCGATATCCTTATGGATCAAGTGGCGGTACCAAAAGCACAATCAGAAAAAATACAAGCATTGACGAAAAAAGGATTCGAAGGAGTGCGTATCCATAGAAAAGAACGGCTGTTAGGCACGGGCCTTTTAAATAAAGAATTGATAAGAGAGCAATTCGGGGGAAGCGCACAATTTGTCGAAAAGACTGAAGAAGAAATACCACCGGATATAACGAGTCCGCGTGAGCTTGCATCTGCTGTTGCGCGTCATGTCATGCGATTTGTCGATGTCAGTGCAACGTTGCCGTCAAATGTTGAGGGAACAATAGTCAATATTACGCATCTGCCAACCCTCTTATCTTTTTTAAAGAACACTATTGGCGACCATATTAACCAAAATCCCATTAATCCCGATGGAAAAAGTTTTGTTGAGAAGATCGGCGGAGGCATGGATCACGCAGAGCAGGTTGCATTAAAAATCTATCGTAAAGATCAAGAAGATGTACAGTTAGACGTTCAATTAAGAGGCAGAAGTTTTGTTATAAATCTTGAAGACCTTCAAACATTAGCCGCATACAGCCGTACAGAATAAAATAATACATATGGAATGGGTTGATATCGTCACAAGAAAACAAAATATTTTGCTCATTTACACTAAAGTTTATGGTTGGTCTGAAGCCATGAGGGGTGTGTTAGGTGTTGGGCATAACAATATGATGATGGTATCGCGTCAAGAGGCGACAACCTACTATGTTGACAAGTTTGAACTTGCTCGATTGCTGAAAATTTTAAAGAACAAGTTACTGAAAGATAAATCGGATATGCGGCGTCTTGCGCAAGATGGCATGAAACGATTTCATATTGTTATTGATTACTTAAAAACGGTTACGGCAAAAGATCTTGATAAGTGTAGTAATGAGAAACTCGCTTCCTACTTTCAGCATTATTTTCAACAACAAGTTCATGCATTGCCTTATCTCATATTACCGAATTTTGTCGATGATATTTTCGTAGAAGAAATGGAAAGATACCTTAAGAAGATCTTACGAGGTTCGGCAGAACGAGAAACAATGTCAGAATGTTTGAATGCCTTTACTGTCCTTGAAGAAGAAAGTTATGCCACAAAGACAGACCGCGAATTATTAGAGATAGCGCTACTATTAGCTAATGAAAAAGATATCGTCAAAAGTAAGGATGTAAAAGAATTTACGGTCGCCATAAAGAAAAGGGAAGATGCTGGGCAAAAGATTATAGATCATACTAAAAAGTGGTCATGGTTGCCCATACAAGCAGAAGAAGAACCGTATGATATAAATTTTTTATTGAAGAGTTGTACACCTTGCTTCAATCCCCAGCTGAAATCACCGCAAAACTTTCAATACTTAATGATCGTATTAAAACGATTAAGATTAAGAAAAACCATCTTATTAAAACCCTTAATATCGATCCGCGACATCAACGTTTTATAGCTGATTTTCAAAAATGGGTATATCTTAAAGATTTTCGGCGAGCAATTATTAGTCAAGAAAGATTATATTCGCGGCCACTTTATGTGGAGATAGGAAAGCGGCTGGGGCTTAGTGGTCGCGAGGTGCGTTTTTTAACACCAGATGAAGTCATCAATGCGCTCCATAAAGAAAAGCTACCGCCTCAACAAGAAATCTACAATAGAATGAATCTTTGTGTTCTTCTTAGAAAGAATCAAAAGATTCAATTGTTGACAGGACAAAAAGCACAAGACGTCATTACAAAAGAATTACACACAGCAACGTCTAGTAAGAAAAAAATATTAAAAGGCGTACCAGTGTCGCCGGGTATAGCAACCGGCCCCGTGAAAATTATTTTTGGCGTACGTGACGCACAAAAGATTAAAAAAGGTGATATTCTTGTGGCAAGACAAACAACGCCAGATTTACTTGGTGCTATGAAAAAATCGTCTGCATTCATTACAGATGAGGGCGGGCTCTTGTGTCACGCGGCTATTGTTTCGCGAGAGTTGCAACGACCATGTGTTGTAGGAACAAAAAAGGCCACAGCGCTGCTCAAAGATGGGTATGTGGTCAAGGTCGATGCTGATAAGGGGGTTATAACTATCCTTGAACAGTAAGTGTAGCAATGAACGCTCATGAGCTTGTTGAGAAACTTGTTCACAGAAATAAGGCTTTAACGACAAAAAAGATTATACCTATTAAAATACGTACTTTATGCCACGACGATCGCAAGAAGAACACAATGTTCGCAAAATCACCAAACTCGGCGGTGGGTCGAGTTACGGCGTGACTATCCCTATTGAAATGATCCGCGCGTTGGGGTGGAAAGAAAAGCAAAAAGTTGTCGTCATACGTGAGGGTGATCGGCTCATTGTCAAGGACTGGAAGAAAGTATAAATGCCAGTACAAATTTTTGTGTACAAGCGGGCTGTGCTATGCTAAATACCTGATTATTATAAATAAAATTCTTATGGCAAAAAATACCGCAAAATACGTCGATGGGTTCGTTATCCCCATCCCTAAAAAGAACACCGCACAATACAAAAAGATGGCGCAAGAAGGGAGTCGCGTGTGGAAGAAATTTGGCGCGCTCGACTACAAAGAGTGTATATTAGATAACGTCAGGCCGGACAAGTTCGTAACAATGACGTTTCCGAAAATGGCAAAAGTCAAACCCGGCGAGACCGTATGGTTTTCGTTTATTACTTATAAATCTCGCGCACATCGCGATGCGGTGAACAAAAAAGTCATGGCTTATTTTGAGAAAAAGTACGGTAAAGAGCAGATGCCAATGCCATTTGACATGAAACGGTTCGCCTACGGAGGATTCAAAGTTGAAGTGAGCAACTAAGTATGACTAAAAAACCTGCCCGCAAAGCTTCGCATAGCGAGGCAGGCGGGGAAATCGCCACAGGGACGGTTCATAAAGTCCCGACGGATTTGCAAAAAGCTTTAGCATCGGACCCGGCGGCTCTTGCGCAATGGAACAATCTTACACCACTCGCGCGCAACGAATGGATCTGTTGGGTGACTTTTGTCAAGAAACGCGAGACCAGAGCAGAGCATGTCAAAAGAGTGGTGTCAGAACTTAAGGAAGGCATGCGCCGCCCGTGTTGCTGGATAGGTTGTATTCATCGTACCGATAAACCTATAAGCCCTTCGGTGCAATATGTGCTTAGAAAGAAATCTAAATCCCAATAGTTATGACAAAAGGTAAAAAGATTCTTCTTTCCATTTTTGTTCTGCCCTTTGGTTGGGTTGCGGGTTTTGCAGTGGGTGCGATATACGGCGGGAACGTGACGTGTCCCGACGCGACAGAGTGTTCTTTCCGTATTTTTTCCTCCTACGGCTACGAAGCCACCGGGCTTATTGGTGGCGTCATCGGCGTCATTGTTGCTGTGACATTGGTATGCTATCTTCTTTATAGACGCGAGAACTGAAGTCTGTTCTCGATGCGCGCTCGTAGCTCAGCTGGATAGAGCATCAGCTTCCGGAGCTGGGGGTCGCAGGTTCAACTCCTGCCGAGCGCACCAATAGGGTTTATTGAAAGGGTCGCTCTGACGTAACGTCGGAGCCGAGCACACCAGAAAGTTTTTTTGTGAAGGTGTCGTATTTGACAGAAAGTGAATACTGCACTATATTTGAGGAAAATAATAAAAGCGATGAACGGGAATAGTATCTGCATGCTTGCAGAGAACCCGCCCGGGAGCTGCGCACGATGAGTGCGACGGAAGAGTGCCGTAACATACTCAAGGCGTGTCGGTTAAATATCGGAGCGCCTATAAGAATTCTGCTATCAGAAAAGTTCAGGCTATTGCAGAATTAAAGCAAGGTGGTACCGCGAAAAATCTCGCCCTTGCCAATCGACTTCTGGTTGATTGGGGCGAGATCTTTTGTTGATTAAAAATATGCATAAAAAAATTGTTGTGGTAAAAATTGGCAGTGGCGTATTGTTTACGCAACGAGGCAAGCTGGATGAGTTTAGGATCACTTCATTGGCGCGTCAAATCGCATTGTTGAGTAAATCTGGGGCAGGTATTGTGCTTGTCGTATCTGGAGCAGTAGCGTGCGGTGTAAAATCGGTTGTGGCCTCTGGCGATACACATTTTGTTAAAACCCTTGCGGCCGGAGTGGGGCAAGCCGTACTCACGTCCGCCTTTGAACGAATATTCAGCGCATGCGGCATTTGTATTGCTCAATTGTTAGTCACTAAAAAAGACTTGACCAAGAGCAAAGAAATGAAAAAGTTAGCAACCACCATTGAGGCGTATGTGAGAATAAATGTTGTTCCGATGATCAATGAAAATGACGTGATCGCTCTTAACGATTTTTCCGGAAACGATTTTCTTGCGGTAGAAATTGCGCACGTCCTCGCGGCGAGTCAACTGGTCATTTTATCTACCATGAAAGGATCCAAATTCGGCGTTGGCGGTGGTGTGGCCAAACGCGCGGCTCTGCAAATGGCACAAAAGAAGGGCATTGAATCATTGATTGTAGATGGGAAAAGTAAAGATATTTTATTGCAAGTTATATGAATAAACAAGCGTTAAAAGAACTGCAAAAATCTGCGCAACTGCTTTCTGAAACGTCGGAAGAGGCAAGAAATGCGTGTCTGTTGAAGCTCGGAAAAATTATTCATGAGCGGCGACAACACATTATTGAAGCGAATAAGAAAGATCTCTTGAAGGCAAAAAAAGAAGGAATGGCCGCTCCAATGATCGAACGATTAAAGCTGGACAGCAAGGGTATTATTCAGATGCTCAAGGAACTAAGGGCGGTGGGCAAACTCCATAGCGGCGTGGGGCGGATAATAGAAAAGAAAAAGATCAAAAAGGGATTAGTGGTGAATAAAATGGCCGTGCCCCTTGGTGTTATTTTAGTTATTTATGAATCTCGGCCCGAAGTAACAGTCGAGGTTGCCGCGCTTTGTATAAAATCTGGCAATGGCGCTGTTCTTAAGGGGGGTTCTGAAGCGCTGAACACCAATCGCGAGCTTTGTGCATGCATTGCGCGATCTCTTAAAGAATCTGGGATGAGTGAAAAAACGGTAACTTGTATAGAAACGAGGCAGGAAGTTAATAAAATAATGCGCGAGGATACATTTATTGATTTAGTTATTGCCCGCGGCGGTTATGATCTTGTAAAAGCTGTGCAAAAGCAATCCCTTATTCCCGTTCTAGCGCACTCCGCCGGAGGAGCGAGGATCTATATAGATCAAAGCGCAGATCTTGCCATAGCGAGGCGCATTATTATCAATGCAAAGACAAGCAAGCCATCGGCGTGCAACGCACTCGATGCCGTTGTTGTTCATCAAGCTGTTGCCGGAGCGTTCGTCCCCATGCTCACGAAAGATTTATTTCAGTCGGGTGTAAGAATAATGAAAGGCGAAAAAGCGTATAAAAAAGAATTTTTAGATTTGAAGATCGCAATCAAAATCGTTAAGAATCTCGAAGAGGCAATCGTGTTCATAAATCGTTACGGTAAAAAACACTCTGAAGGTATTATTGCCGCCGATAAAAAAGTCATCGAGACGTTTACTCATGCGATTGATGCGGCCGCCATTTTTGTTAACTGTTCGACGCGCTTGCATGATGGGTATGTTTTTGGACTAGGTGCAGAGATGGGAATTGCCACCGGTAAACTTCACGGACGCGGGCCCATTGGTTTACAAGAATTATTAACTTATAAATGGAAAATGTATGGCAACGGACAGATTAGAGAATAAAAAAATAACCATCATAGGGTCAGGGAACATTGCTCAAGCGCTTGTGGCTGGCCTTGCTCGTGGCGGCATTGTTCATCCTCGGTGCATTACCGTATCCAATCCACTGGGTATTCACCTTCAAGCAATAAAAAAAGAATTTAGTATCAACGTTTCGAAGAATAATCGAATAGCGGTTAGCAACGCGGACTGGATTTTTCTTGCAGTTAAGCCAAAGACAGTGCAAGAGGTTATGAGGGAAGTCAAAAAGTCTATCGATGGAAAATTGATTGTCTCTTTTGCCGCGGGAGTTAAGTTGCAACTTCTTAAAAGTTATGCGCCGAACATCCGTTCACAATTTATACGCATGATGCCTAATATTGCTATTGCTCATAATGAGGGGGTTATTGGCGTGTTTGCGCCTGATTGTTTTCGTAGCAAAGAAAGAAAAGTTTTTTTTAAGGTCATGGAAAAATTGGGGTGTCTCGTGGAGGTGGAACAAGAAGACGATTTAGATGTTCTAACACTTATTTCGGGGTGTGGTCCGGCAGTGGTCTTGAAATGTATTGAGGTTTTTGTCCGTTCTGGAGTAAAGGCAGGCTTGCCGCCAGAAATAGCCTTGCGGGTCGTTTTGCAAACATTTACAGGAACGCTGACGCATCTTTATGCATCCAAGAAATTTCCCTCGGCGTTGATCAAAACGATTGCCACAAAGGGAGGTATATCGGAAGCGATGCTAAAAGAACTGGAGGGAGGGGGTTTTGAAAAGATTTTTCAAGGGGCCATGGGAGCCGGGGACGACAGAATCAAGGTATTGCAGAGATCATTAATGAGGCATCTGATCATTAAGAGTCATCCACAGGATTAATTTGTATTTTTTGATTGATGTGTTAAGATGTCTGTAGGGCGTTCTTCGAAACACGAAGAGCGCTCTTTGATATTGGGCATTTTTCTGGAGACAACGCAATGTTCACCGCATGGTTGTATACCCTGCTGATGTGCGGGCAAGTCGCGCCTGTGCAAGAGACCCATGACCCACGAGAATGGGGCGCCATGGGCATCTTGGTCGCCGATCACGGCAACGGGCAGTATGTGCCCAGCATGCAGACACACAAGGAGGGCGCCGTCATCGCATGGCAAGACGACAGCGGATCCGATCCGGATATCGCCGTACAGATGGTGACGACCGACGGGCGAAAGCTGTTCGGCAACACCGGCATGCGGTTGGGCCGCGAAGGCATTCAGACCAATCCGTGCATAGCCGGCAACCGCGTCGTGTTCCGCGAGTCGCTCAACGGCAATGACTGGTCGGTGGTTTCGTTGCGCGTTTCCACTGACACCATTTCCGAAACCCTGATCGCAGAAGCACGCGGCGGGGTGGCGGAACTTTCGGCAATCGCAACGCCGGAAGGAACTGTCATCACATGGATTGCCGACAGTGCAACACGCGCCATTACGGCCGCGTTCGTTGACGACACCGCGCTGAATGTTGCCACTATCTGTGCGCATGCCGGCGCCCTCATGGACGTTCGGGTTTGCCGCAACAACGATGTGGTGTTTTGGGCCTGGACCGACTGGCGCGACGAAATGCATCCGCATGTGTACGCTCAAAGCTATGACACCACCAATCGCCAGTGGCTGTTCCCGGTGAACGGCATGGACGTAACGCCGAACGCGAACTTTGCCAGCAACGCGCGGCTGTCGGAATCCGAACCCGGGTACGTTGCTATCACCTATCGCGAACTGCAAAGCGATGGTCGCACCGCGCTCCGGTTTCAGATTCTGGACGTGCAGGGGAACTTTCGGTTCTGGCCTGCAAAGACGATCACCGTCACAAGCGGCTCTTTGCGCACCCATGCCTCGACGGCGTTTCAGGACAACACGTTCATTGCGTGGAGTCAGAATGATAGTCTGTGCAGTGTGATCCGCGATTTCTCCGGACACAATGTTGGCATGTCGTGGGCGCATCGTCTTCCGGCAAAGCTCATCGACGATCTGCAAGCCGTGGCGTCCGAAACTTTCGTCTACACCGCATGGACAGACGATCGGAACGGTCGCGACAACGAGACCGTGTATGTGCAAGCGTTCAACAACACCAATACGGCGCGGTGGGCGCAAGACGGCGTCGGAGTTTCCGACACTGCCATGCCGCAACGGAAAGCCGCTGTGCTGTTGGGAGCAGACGGCAGTTGCATCGTGTCCTGGCTCGACTACCGCGTCGGAGGCGACAACCCCGCGGTTGCGATGCAGAAGCTTCAGTGAATCCTCCTTCGCGCAAGGCTTCGGAGGATACCCGCTCGTATTCATCTCTGGGCTAAAGCCCAGAGTTTTCTGCGAAGGCGGGTAAAGGAGGTAGATCGGCGCCGTAGAGACTTTCAAAAAAAAGTTTTCTGCGGCGCCACCCATCATAGCGCATGTCAAACACCTGGTGTTGGACAAATGCCGCCCGCTCCTTTATAGTAAGTACGCTATGTCTGACAGAACCGTAGAGGAGGTCAAAACACGAATCGACATCTACGATGTGGTCAAGGAGTATGTTCAGCTCAAGAAAGCGGGCACGAACTATAAAGGTTTATGTCCTTTTCACAATGAGAAAACTCCATCTTTTACCGTGTCGCAAGATAAACAAATTTGGCATTGTTTTGGCTGTAGCGAAGGCGGCGACGTGTTTTCGTTTATTCAAAAAATCGAGGGGTTGGAGTTTCCCGAGACCTTAAGATTATTAGCCGAGCGGGCCGGGGTAAAAATTGAACGTTTTGACCCGCGCGTGGTGAATCACAAAACCCGTTTGCTCGATTGTTTGCAATCCGCAAGCGATTTTTATGTTGCGGCGTTGCATAAATCCCAAGAAGGAACCATTGCGCGCAACTACATTAAAGAACGGAAAATTGAACCCTTAACCGTGGATCAATTTAAATTGGGGTATGCCCCAGACCAATGGGATGCGCTGTTGACGTTTTTAAAAAAACGCGGGTTCACACCACAAGAAATGCGCGAAGCGGGTTTAATTTTGGAAGGCAAAGGCGGCCGCAACTTTGACCGTTTCCGCAAACGCTTAATGTTCCCTCTGCAAGATCATCAAGGCAACGTTGTGGGTTTCACCGGCCGCATTTTAAGCGCTGACCAGCAGGGCGGTAAATATGTGAACTCGCCGCAAACGCTGTTGTATGACAAAAGCCGCATGGTGTATGCGTTAGACAAAGCCAAGCAAAAAATCCGTACCACGGGCATGGCGGTTTTGGTCGAAGGTCAAATGGATGTGCTTTCCAGCCACCAACACGGATTTACCAATGTGGTCGCAGTCTCTGGAACCGCATTAACCGAAGCTCAAGTACGTTTGCTTTCGCGGTATGCCACCACGTTGGCGTTTTGTTTTGACGCAGACAGCGCGGGCTTTGAAGCGGCGCGCAGGGGTTTAGATGTTGTGCAACGTTACGACATTGCCGTGAAGGCCGTTATTTTGCCGTTTGGCAAAGACCCGGATGAATGCATTCAAAAAAATCCTGAAAGTTTTCAAAAAGCCATTGAGCAGGCGGTGCCGGTGATGGAATATTTAATCACCGCGGTGTTAGGCAACATCGACATGAAAGATATTGACCAAAAAAAGAAAGCCGCGGTAAAACTCCTTACCGAAATACGGAAAATCCCCAACGCCATGGAGCGCACGTATTATATTGATCGTCTTGCGGATCGCATGGCCGTGCGGCGCGAAGATTTACATGAACTTTTGCTTCGGCTCAAAGACCCGCGCACGTTTCAACAACCCGTGGGAACAAAAAATGCTGTTGGCGAAGAGCATCTTACCGCTATCGACAGCGCCGCGGAATATATTTTGGCCGTGCTTATTGCGAAGCCCGAAATGCTTGACCAAGTGATGAAAGACGTGGAACCCACGTTGTTTTCACAAAAGTTGCACCAAGAACTTTACAAAGAAATGGTTTTATACTATACTGCAAACGCTTCGAATACGGAAACCTCTTTCGTCGACCATTTACATAAATCGTTTGTCGACCTCGTTCGGTCATTGCAAATCTTGGGGGGTGAGCTTACAGACTCAAAGGATTTCATTGAAATCCAACATGAGCTTTCTATACGTTTACAGCTCTTAACCCGGGCAAAAATCAAAAAAGACCTGCGAGAGATCGAAAACCATATTCGACATTTAGAGGGTAACCCTGCGAAAGCATCTTCAGAAGAATTCCATCGCCTTATGGCCGAGAGCGCTCGGTTAAATAATGCGTTGCGACGTTCTATGTAGGTGTTTCATTATTGTCCTTTTACCCTCATGTCCAAAAACGCGAAGAAAAACAAAAAGCATCCGCGACAACCATTGTCACGAAAAAAACGTATTATCCCGCGGAAAAAAAGAATAGCCAAAAAGAATGGGAAAAGAATCGGTGCGCGTAAACGTCACGCTCGTAAACGTCACGCGGGTAAAGTTTCTTCCTTGACGCCGAAAGCATACGCTCGCCAAGAAAGCCCGCAGGTAATGAGTGTCGATGACGTGGTGGCGCTGTTGATTCGCAAAGGCCGTTCACGCGGATTTATTACCGAAAACGAAATACTCTATTTATGGCCCAATGTCGATCAGCATTTGGATCGCTATGAGGAATTGTTAGACGATCTGGAACTGCAAGGCATTGAGTTAAAAGAAACCGAACCGGATTTGCTTGCCAAACCGATTTTACGTTTGAAAACATTGAAAGAACGGAATGCGGAAAAGAAAAAACAAGCCGATGAAACCGAAAAACGTTTTGATCTTGGGGACATTGCCTCGGATTCCATTCAAATGTATTTGCGCGAAATTGGAAAAGTTCCCTTGTTGAGCGGAAAAGAAGAAATCGCGTTGGCGAAACGCAAAGAAATGGGCGATGAAGAAGCCAAAAAGAGATTGATTGAAGCCAACTTGCGGTTGGTGGTTTCGATTGCCAAAAAATTTACCGGCGGGGCATTAACGCTTTTGGATTTAATTCAAGAAGGCAACGTGGGGTTGTTTCGTGCCGTGGAAAAATTTGATTATCGCAAGGGTTATAAATTTTCAACCTATGCCACGTGGTGGATTCGCCAAGCCATTACCCGTTCGTTAGCCGACCAATCGCGCACGATTCGGATTCCGGTGCACATGGTGGAAACCATCAATAAGTTTCAGCAAATTGAGCGTCAGTTGATTCAATCTTTGGGCCGGGAACCCATGCCCGAAGAAATTGCCGCAGAAATGGGCGAGCCGGTAGAAAAGATTCACCATATTATTAAAATTTCGCAAGACACCGTGTCGTTAGAAACATCCGTTGGGGAAGACGATGAAGATTCCATTTTGGGTGACTTTATTGAAGACACCACTACCGTCACGCCAGACCGCGCCGCGTCGTTAGAATTGTTGCGCGATCATGTGCGATCGATTATTGGAGACTTAACGCCGCGCGAACAAAAGATTTTGGAAATGCGGTTTGGTTTAGACGATGGCATTGCGCACACCTTAGAAGAAGTGGGCCAGGAATTTGGCGTGACGCGTGAACGCATTCGGCAAATTGAAGCAAAGGCCTTGGAGAAAATCAAAGACCATGTCGATATGCGCAAACTAAAGGATTATTAACTTTAGCGATCGGCGATAGAAAAAGCGATCCGCTTGGCGTACGGAGTCACTACATTGGTGCCCTCCGGCGAGTGACTCCTTAACGCCAACCGAATCGCTTTAGTTTCTCTAATTTTTTGACTGCTGATTCAAATTTCTTCTCCGGGGTCGAAAACCAGAATTCCTAAGCCCGTGAGGAAGAGGAGGGTGGAGGTGATGGAAGAAAATAAGCAGTAGAGGCACCATGCGCCTAAAAGAAACGCTTGCGCAAAGACAAACCAACCTGACGCGAGAAGTCCAATAAAGCTCAAATACGCCGCGGTTTTAAGAACGCTCTCTTTTGTGGTATCAAAATAAATAATCGTGAGAAGAAAAACGGTCAGATAATAAATGGTGCCTAATAATGCGACCGGGATGCCAAAAATTTCTGCATAGTTGCTGGTGGTGACGGTTTCACAACCCGAAAGAAGTGTGCAGGGCGGCACCGTGTTTTGAAAATGTTTCACAGTCAAGTATGTGGCATCTAAAAAACCCAAGAAACTTAACGCCGACATCACCGATGCCAGGCCTTTAAGTGTTCCGGAAAAATGGCGCACATTTACCTGAAAAAATTCCCTTGCTCTCATGGATTTTGCAATTCTTGATCAATCGCGGCTTTCAACCCTTCGTAGCCATTGGGATTTACAACGATTTCGCCGTTCACAAAAAACGTCGGTGTGGCATTCACGCCGCCTTTAATGCCGTCGCGATAATCGGCATCTACTTGGTTTTTGGCATCTTCACTATCCAAGTCGGTTTTGAATTGTTCGACATTTAACCCAAGTTCTTGGGCGTAGCTTACAAAAAGATCTTTAGGGTCGCGTTCCTTTGACCAGGATTCTTGGCGTTCAAATAGCAGATCGTGCATGTCAAAAAATTTCCCTTGTTTCCCAGAAGCCTCGGCCGCTTTAGCAGCAATCTCGGCATTCGCGTGACGACCCTTTAACGGAAAGTGCCGGTAGATAATAAGGAGATTGTCTGCATATTCTGTTTCTAATTTTTTGACGACCGGGTAATACAGCGCGCACGCCGGGCATTGAAAATCGCTGTATTCGATCATCACGACTTTGGCGTCGGTCTTGCCTTTGGTATTATCATCGGCGCGAACTGTCGTGTCAATCGATGTTGCGGAAGTATCTGTGGAGTCAGAATTCGTTTTTCCAGCCCATACTAAAATAACAATCGCGGCAAAAAGCAACGCCATAACGCCTCCCCATAACAGGCCACGCTGTCGGGAATTGTGGCTTCCAGATTCTTTGGCGTGAGGGTTTTGCGATGTTATGTCAGACATAAAATTAAATCTCTCGCGGTTCTGTGCCGATCGTTGCACTTAAAACTTGCAAAATAATTTCTAGCGATTCTTCTTCAGCCGGTGAACCAAAATCCCACATGTAACCATGAATAACACATCCGTAAGTTTCTTTGTCGAAAGCTTTCCAATCAATGTAATATTTAGGATTTTCGTTTTGCATTTTCTCCGAAAATTCTTGCGACCAAATATACGCGTCGTGATCGCAATCGCGTGCGCCTTCCGGTTCTTCGCCGCCGCCAGATAGAAGCATGGTGGGAATGTCGAATGTCTCTAAAGACCCCAGCATGACATGGGGGTTGTTAAAGGTAGATAACGCAATGTACGACTGAAAATCATTGGCATGATCAATGCCGTAACTCTGAATTTCTTGATTGCCAAAACTGGAAGCAATAGCCGCAATACGCCTGCCGTCAACAAACGAGAATGTCTTCATGGTTTGTACAGCTTTTGCAACTTCTTCTTCCCATTCCGGATAATTTTCTCCGGTGCGGCCTTTCATAAAGGTTACATAGCCTTGTTCGGCTAAGCGTGCGCAATCCACGGTCCATCGGTTCATGTTTATGGTTTCGCCTGGCGCAAAAAGCACCGAGGGGTATTTCATGGCGATGTTGATATCTTTCGCGTAGCATAATCGGTAGGGCACTTCGCCGTGATCGGTTGCGTATGTACCATCGACAATTGTCACATTCAAGCGAGAGCCCGTATACCAGTTATTAATGTCGCTTTCAAAATTCACGGCCAAAAACGCGCTCGCGGCGGCCAAAAAACTTGCCACAGCCATTACGCGAACTGCGGTGTTGACCTTGGAAACCGTTTGCAAACGAGTCTGGACAAGGGTCGCTTTCATATTGGAATTATACCACGCCTTTTAAGGGCAGGCCAGCCGTTATTTTCGGCGGAATTTGTTGCGCTCGTTTTCGGTTAAATATTTTTTGCGCAACCGGACGGACTTTGGCGTGACTTCTAAATATTCATCTTCGGCCATCACCTCTAAGCCGGTTTCGATGGTCAGAAGTTTTGGCGGCGTTAAAATAATCGCTTCATCCGAGGCTTTGGAGCGCATGTTCGAAAGTTTTTTTCCTTTGATGGGATTCACGGTCATCTGTTCGTCTTTCGACGTATTGCCAATGACCATGCCTTCGTATACCTCCGTTGTCGGCCCAATATATAATGTGCCGCGTGTTTGCAAATTGTCTAACGCATAGCCTAAAGCTTTTCCGGTGAGGCCAGAAATCATGGAGCCGGTTGAGGCGCGGGTAATTTCCCCCACGTGCGGTTTGTAGCCAATCACACGGCTGGCAAAAATCCCCTCGCCTTTGGTATCAATGACAAACGTATTGCGATAACTTAACAATCCTCGGCTCGGGGCTTCGAAGGTCATAAACACACGGCCCGCATGCGCATGCATATTCGTCATGGTGCCGCCGCGTTTGTTGATTTTTTCAATCACCGCGCCCTGGAAATTTTCCGGCACATCGACCGTGACTTCTTCGAAGGGTTCGCTACGCACGCCGTCGATGTCTTTTAAAATCACTTGGGGTTGGGACACTTGCAATTCATACCCTTCGCGTTTCATGTTTTCTATTAAAATCGCAATATGCAATTCGCCGCGGCCTTGAACCGTAAATTGTTCGGTATTTTCTGAATCAAAATCTACTTTCAGCCCCACGTTCACTTCGATTTCTTTTTCTAAGCGTTCGCGCAATTGCCGGCTGGTGACAAAGGTTCCTTCGCGTCCGGCAAACGGGGAGTTGTTGACCAAAAAATAGAGCTTAATGGTTGGCTCGTCCACAGCGATAGCCTCTAACATTTTTGCGTCTTCGGTGTTGGCAATTGTGTCGCCAATGTAGACTTCGGGAAGTCCGGCGATAATGGCAATGTCGCCCGCTTCCACGGTTTCTGTTTCCACGCGACGCGTTCCTTCGAAGGTGAAAAGTTTGGTAATGCGATGTTGCGAAATTTCGCCGGTAGGTTTTTTCACAAAGACTTTATCGTTCAGTTGAGCCGACCCGCTATGCACACGAACAATCGCCATGCGACCTAAAAAGTTGTCGTATGCAAGATTAAACGGTTGTGCGCTAAAACCCGCACCGGATTTTCCGGAGGCAAGCGGCACGTGTTCCAAAATCATGTCTAAAAGCGGTGTCATGTCTTTCTGTTCGTCGGAAGCATTGCGCATGGCTACACCGTTTTTTCCAATCGTATACACCACCGGAAAATCTAATTGCGCGTCGGTTGCACCTAGTTCGGCAAAAAGATCAAAAACCTCGTTATGCGTTTTTTCAATGTCTGCGGCGGGTTTGTCGATTTTGTTAATGACTAAAATAGGTTTTAATCCCAATGCCAAGGATTTTTTTAACACAAAACGTGTTTGCGGCATGGGGCCTTCTTGCGCATCGACAACCAAAAGCACGGAATCGATGGATCGCAACACGCGTTCCACTTCACTGCCAAAATCCGCATGGCCCGGAGTGTCCACAATATTAATCTTCGTGCCTTTGTATATGGCCGCGGCGTTTTTGGAATAAATCGTAATGCCACGCTCTTTTTCTAGTGCGTTGCTGTCCATGCTTGCGTCGTCCTCAACCGCGCCGGTTTGCCGTAAAATGGCATCGGTAAGCGTTGTTTTACCATGGTCGACGTGCGCAATAATAGCGATGTTGCGAATATCCACAAAAAAGTCTTTAGTAATTGAAAACCCCATCTCCCATGCGGGATTGGGTCGTTGCACATCATAACACAAACCCATTTTTTTGTCCAATCCATCGGTTAAAGATTTTCTTATTCATCACCAAAACGCGCACTGGGGAAGTACGCGCTTGGTTTGCGAATGAAAGAATTTTTTGCAGAGGTCCCTATGGCCGGAGGAGGACAATGCCTTCGCCGGGTTCTAAGGTTATCGATGTAATATTTTTTGAACAATCGTTCACCGGGTCGGTGCCGCAGACTTTGTTCATGGAGCTATCAAGTTGAATCGTTCCGCCGGGAACAGAATAGTACGCAACGCCCTTTTCAAATTCGCGTTTGAATGTGTTATTAAGGCCGGCGATTTGTTCGCCGTCGCCAAGCGCTTTGCCCAGCCAATGGCGGTTCTCAAGACGCGTGTCTCCACTGTAGTTTGCATGCGTAGATGCGTATCCTTCCGAGTCAACCGAGAAATAATCCATCCATGTGTCGGGTACATCTTCGCTTCCGCACGCTTCAAGGTTCGATGCATAATCTCCAGTCACCCCAATAGCGCCATTGCCAAAGATCAGTCCAATCGCGGCGACCGATCGAAAATCTTTGAGATTGATCTTACCTTCATTTTCAATATTTGCCCGATCTCGAGAGGTAAGAAGCGCAAGCGGATGATCGCGATCTACCAATCCAGTATACAGGCGTCGATATTGGTCAATCGCGTCTTGAGTTCCTCTATCCGTGAAATTGTTAAAGAATTGCTCCCATTCGCGTCCGGCGATGTTCCATTCTCCGTAGACAACCTGCTCGTTTTCACGTTCGGTTGCAAGTGCGCCGTTCATGACGGCGAAGAAATCATAGCGGCCTTGACGTTTGGCTTCTTCAGAAATACGTGTTGCGGCGGCATCGTACGCTCCAAAAAGCGAGGCGCTAAGTATGCCAACCGAATCGGCAACGCCATCGCCGTCCATATCAAGCTGTTGATCTTTTTGTTCAGTGCCGGTGAATTTTGAACTGTACGCCCTCCAAGTTCGATTTTCATCGGCGTCAAAAGTAATTCCATTATTGAGATACACATCTCCAGCATATGAACGAATGAGAATATCGCGTACATAGCCGATAACATGCTCTGTCCACGAACCGCCAGCGTTCACTTCTTGGCAGAATGTCGATGTGTTTTCAGGATTGGCGCACACAATGTTCATTCTAATGTTGTTGGTGCCATATGAGGCCTTATCCACGTTTGAGAGAAGTCCAAATCGCGCGCCAGCTGAATACATGTTGGTATCCGGTTTGCCCCAGACTGTGCGGGTTTGAACGTTTATTCCTCCACCTTCATCGCTTTCGCCCCCGCTTATTGTCCGACCGCGAGTGAGGGTATGAATGATTCCACGATCGCCGTTTAATTCAATTTTGCCGATGGCCATGATTTCGGTTGTGCCGCTACCAGATCCTTGATCGTTATCAAACCCCTGAAAGTATGTGTACAGGCTTTCCGCTTCCTTGATCCAGCGGGTTGGGCTTAAACCCAATTCTTCGGCGCTCTTCGCACCTAAACGACGCATGTTCTCGATATCTTCGGCTTTGAATTCAAAGGCGGTTGACTTGTTATCGACAGATTGTTGAAGTTGGACAAGGGGAGTGTATGCGAACCAGCGAGGACTTAACGCATCAATGAACCAGCGACGCGGATGGGTTTCACCATAATCTGCCCAGTCGGTTTCTACGCCACGAAGTCCTGCATGAGAGTACACATTGAGGTTAGGATTGAGCGCTTTGGCATCGAGAATAAGTTTTTGGGAGGCGCTTAGCTCATTGAGGTTGTATCGCGTACCTGCCCAGTTGCCTACACCCGATCGGTTGCCGAGGTTGACGCCGCCGTCTCCTTGTTTTGCAGATGAAGCAATGAGGCCGAATCGCAGATAATCAAATGATGCGAGCGTATCAATACACTGCTCGGATTCGTCCGTTCCGTAAAAGATGATCGCCTCGGTTTGTGGGAATTCCAGTTCGTCTTTTCGTGTGATGTCTTTTCCCGGGGCATCAACGGGGTGATTGGGGTAAAAGTCGCGCGGTGCTGGAACTTGAGGAGGAATGCCAGGAATGGTTGGAGTCGGCCGCTTGTAGGGAGAAGTGTATTCAGTTTGTGACTCGCGACCCCATAGCATTTCTTCAAAGAGTTTTTCGGCCCAGAGTTCAGTTCCGCGATCAAAAAGTTTTTTGTAGCGCTGGCCGGTGCGTGCAAAAAGACCGGTGTTGGCGTACTCGCACGGCGCATCGGGGTTCGCCGAAACATCCGGGTCGATCCATTCGCCCCAGTTGTTGCCAAGCACGTTCGGGTGAGCAAGTGCTTCATTCACGGTATCAAAATACGCTTCGGCGCGGTTTTCTTGTTCTGGCACGCTGGGGAACGTGCGGCCAAGTACATCCACGGTGCATGGTTCTTGCGCCACCGTGAAACGCGTCTGTAATACGGGTAACCCTGCTTCTTCGGCAAGTTTCAGAATATACGCTTCATCAAAACCCTCGTCGCTGGAGGAGTTCACGCCAAGAAAATCCGCGTTTGCCCCGATGGCTTGTAAAATCTCGGGACTATACGCACTTTCGCCTGATAATGCCGGGCCGCCTACCACAATCTTGGCATCGTATTTTTTTAAGGCCTGGTAAATGACGCGTTGGTATTCGCCGATAATATCTGCAAGGTAGACGTTGACATCTTCCACCACTTGGGGAACCAATTTTCGTTCTTCGTCCGTATCAATATTTTCAAATCGTTTAAAGACCCCCGTGTCGGTATTGCGCAATGCACTAAAATCCGTGTAGTCCGTGCCATAGGTTTGATTGTATTCTTCCACAGAATCATACTGCTTTTTCATCGATTCCTCGTATGCGACTTTGGCAGGTGACCCAGCTTGCGCCGCCATCATAGTGTGAAACCATCCGCTGTTCGGGTGAATCGAACTTGCATCGGCCGAAAGAAAATCGACCGGCGGCTCAAAAACCGTGACCGCGGCAATGTGGAACGGATCGTCCTTTATTGCGGCGGTATATTCTTGCGCACGTTTGTCGGTCTCGGCTACCCATGTGGGGTCCCAAGGGTTGGGTATGTTGCCGCCCCATTCGTTTAAGTTATCGAAAAGTCCAAAATACGAGACTTTGGTAACAGACGGGTCTAAAAGCACTTCATCTGTCGGGTCAATATAGCCAATAGCATTAAACCCCCATTTGTAGACTTCTAAAGCACTACTTTGTGCCCAGGGTAATTCCTCATTATTGAAATATGATTGCCGCGCTTCCTCGGTTAAGTTGTCCCACGAAACGTTCAAAACCGCGCGAGCGTACATGGGGTAGCCAAGAGGGTCAATAAAGGTGTCGCGGCCTTGCACTTTACCCACGCGGAAACGGTAGGTGGGGTTTACAGCGATAGCTTTCCATCCGCCAAACACACTTCGGCCTTCGCGCGCTGGAGGTAAGAGGTAATTTGCCGATAGCTGTTGTTCAAAACTTTTTTCTGGAGATACCCGTGTTGAGCTATACAATGCCAAAGCAACGGCCGAAATGGAAAAAATTGCAGTTAACGTTAAAAGAACCTTTGAGATTTTAAGTGAGACGTCACTTTTCGCGCCGATAATCACTTTGTTTGATGGCCTCATAAATCTGAACATAAAAAATGTTAACTACAATATACTACTATACCACGAAAGCGATTTATAATGAAGAGAACCGTTATTCAAAACCGAGCTTCGGACATTATTGCGTTGCGGGGGGAGGGTGGAGGCGGTCGTAGGTGCTACGTTCGGCAATCAACATCGTTCTAGCCTCGCGGATTTTCAAACGTTCTTCGGTTGGG
Organism: uncultured Gammaproteobacteria bacterium; assembly: GCA_964604315.1. Taxonomy (GTDB): domain Bacteria; phylum Patescibacteriota; class Patescibacteriia; order JACPL01; family CAZRYK01; genus CAZRYK01. The sequence goes on along the minus strand of CAZRYK010000003.1, from coordinate 9,488 downwards.
CTTAGAGCGACGTTTCCCAGAATTCTTCCGATGCTCGATGCGGCATGTCGGATCAACACGGCGTGATCGGTATTTTGTGCTTGCATCAATGGTTTACGCTGTTTTTGGTAACGATCTTCAAACGACGGAAGGGTTTGAATGATCGGGGCAAATTTGGCTTCATAAAAATCCCGCAAAGCCCGAAGCCGTTCAGGGAACCGTAGGAGCGGAACATCTACCATATGGTACACCAGAAGCGCCCGCAAATGCGCGTTGTCTATTAATTGGTTGCTGAATAAATGAACTAATTCGAAGTTGATGCTGTCAAAAAGCCGATCGATTTCCGGGAGCTCATTGGGTTGAAATTTTTCTTTTAAATGCGCATACAGCGGTTTGTTAAAAAACGATGTGCAATGCAATGCGTTACCGGCTTCTCGGATGCGAGCCAGCATCTCATCTTTCACCGTCTGTAAATCTCCAATAATGTCTGTGCGGGATCGGTAGTTGCGAGTAAGAACTGGGTAATCTTTGTTTGGCGGGACGTTAGAATCGTCAATGCCGACAAATTTATTAAAAATCGTGTCGTTGATAAAATGTTGGCGCTCATGATTCAAAACCCTCCAATGATCCTGCTTCCCGCGAATGCACACAACGTCTACATCTAAATGTTGCAATTGCATGGCCCGATGGAAAGTGCCGCCGCTTGCGTTCAAATCAGGATTCCCGAGGAAATCCAAATAGTCTTGATCGTTCTCAAATGTTAAGACAAAATACGCCTCTTTGCGTGATGCTTCCACGACACCCTTGGGTCGACGTTGAAGACGAATATAAAATATTTTATCGCCCATGCTTTGGGGGTCGTTGCTTGTCCCTTCGGCAGACAGCTGTTCTTGCCACTGAAATTCCGCAATGCGCGCGCGATCCCGATTGAGAAGATAGCGTTCAATGGTTTCCTCCAAATCTTTGTGGTGCGCTTGGTATTTGTCGTCCGACATTTTGCTCAAAACATATTCCAATGTCCGTCGCGCTTTCCCGCGGGTATATTCATCATGATGCGCTCGGGCCGAACCCAGTTGCGAGGGGGATTCTTCGCTTAAGATTTTTTCGATTTGTACGCCTTGTTTTGCGCTTTGGTGGCGCGCTTCCATATATTCCATCCATCGTTTGTCGCGCTGTTCAGGGGCGGGGGTCGCGCTCTCTTGAGTATGGGGTTCCGGGTTGGTGATATTGGAGGGTTCGGAAGGCACTGCCAAATCTACTGGTTGTGGTTGGGGTCTTTCGCCGATCATACAAAAAAACGTTTAAGTGACAATACGCATGTCTGTACTTTAACATAAAATCGTTTCAAAGCAAACGGCGGTCTATTAATGGTAATGGTAATGTAGTATGATATCGTTATTCATCGTTAACGTTCTTTATGTATGGAAAATCTCAAAGCCCATTCGCACGCCACGCGATTATTTTATTTTTGGTCCGGGATTATTGCCACGCTTGCGTACCGGATTATTATTGTGTTGAATGCTTATGATCCGGTGTGGGTGCAAGTGGCGTGGTACATTGGGACTATCGGTTTTGTGGTGTATTTTATTCATCGGTACGACATTTCTGAAAAACGCGGCCGGATTATTCAGGAGCGGGGATTAGAAGAAAAAGTGGCAGCTATAAAAGGGCTTTCTAAAGACGACAAAGCCGCGATGGCGTATATTTTTCATACCTTGCAATCGTCGAAAGAAAAGTGGAACTACATTTTTATCTTCGCCTTGTCGGCCCTTGCTCTTATTGCCGGGGTTGTTATGGATTTTGTACTTTAAGGGGCGATTAATCAACGGCAATACCAAAATATAACCAGGTAACGGCTTGGGAAAAAGGATTGTTTTGAGAATGTTTTTCGCCAGCTTCGATAACGACCGTGTCGCCCGCTGTTACTTCAAAAGAGGTTCCCTCGACAATAAATTCTGCGCGGCCGTTTTGAATATAAAAAACTTCGGTCATGGTTTCGTGTACATGGGTATCTACTTTTTGTCCGGGTTTAAAAGTTGCTTGTGCAAATGTCATAAGATGGGGGACGAATCCTTTCCCCAAAATGATTTTTTTCTTGATGTCTGGGTTATGACTTACACCAATCTCAGGTAAATCTGCAAGATGAAAGATTCTCATAGTTTTCAAATTAAAGATTAATTAAGCGATTATACCCCGCGGCTTGCCCAAGGGGGCATACCATTAATTTCAATATTTGTCCATTTTACGTCGCTTTTCTTTTATTTTGTATCAATCTCTCGAATAGTGAGATCGTCGTTATAAACCGTTAAGTTGCTAATAGACGGGGCGGCATACAGACCAAAATGGGCTTGGGCAAGCAGACCGTTTGCGCCTTGCACTTGAGCATGTGAAACCAGTTGCCGATCTTGCCAGACTTTGGCGTATCCGTTCCATAATTCATGCGACGTGCCTTTATCATCTTGCGGGGCAACGTAAAAATCCTCGAGCGATTCAAAAGACGTTGTGAATATCCTTGAATGGATTCTCGTAATGGTGCTATCACTTGGCTTGCTTCTCATCAAAAGAAATCCTAAAATTGTCAGGACGCAAACAATCAATACAATAATAACCCCCTTTTTCATCAATTGTCTACGCGGGTAGCTACTCATTGGTTTTCTTGCGGCGGACTTTAATAAAATCGTAAATGGCCGAGAGGGTAAAGATGATTTGGAGAATAATAAAAATGACATCGCCAAGATAAATGCTGTAGGCCTCTAAACAAAGCCCTCCCAATATGTAAAAAAGATCTTGCGTTTTTCTTTTTTTTGTGACGATCCCAAGCGAGATGAGCAAAAGCCCCACCGCGCCGATGATTTTGAAAATATCCATAGAATGCATTTATCTCTTTTGATTGAGGTTTTAATTTCCTAGATTAAGAAATAGTAATCCAGGGGGATAGATACAATGTGAAAGTTGCTGTCGAAAGCTAATTCTGACGCGGAAAAAATGACGTTATAATCCGATGTTATTCTTTTTAAGCTGTTCAAGATCTGTTTTTTGTCCTTTTCGCCCATGCCTACCTCAATAATAATTTGCTTGCGGTTAAGAATCTGTATAATAAAATCTGCTCCGCCTTCTGCGCTGTCGTAGCGAATAGCGCCGTTATTGCGTAAGATTAGCTCTCGATAGAGATGGGATCCAATAGAATCCTCGAGGAGTTTTCCTTGTCGCATGAGATAGGTACTTTCTTGTCCTGTGAAGTAAAAAAAGGACATGCGAATAGCAGGTGACATAAAAAGATACTTATTCGGTTTTTTTGCGGCCGTCATATTTGATCCATACGCAGGAATTTTAATGAGTAGTTCGGCTTTTTCAAGAGCATCAAAGATGTTGGCAATCGTCAGACGACTGATCCCAAGTTTTTTTTCAAGGGTGTTGAGACTCGTTGTGTCATTTTCCGCAATCGCAAAAAGGATGCGCTTTACAGCTCCAAGGGTATCTGGATCAAAATTTCCTAGTGTTGGCAAATCCAGTTTAATGATTTTATCAAGGAGTAATGAAATCGAGTCGTACACAGCCGTTTGGTTGGGCGTGGTGAGCGCGAAGGGGAGCGTTCCGTATGAAAGGTATTCCTTAATATCTTTTCTGCTGGCCTTTGTCCAGTATTGGTGAACGTCGCTTTGCAGTTTCAATAATTGTTGATAAACGTCATGAGCATCTTTGGAAAAATATATTGCCTGTCGTATCTTTTCTTTTAAACCCGGTGGATAAATGGTGTTCTTAATCATTTCATATTCCGTAAAGCACAAAGGCGGCATTTTTTCAAAAACAGCGCGACGAGCAAGGTTCGTTGTTGTCTGTAAAATAACAGCAGAAGATCCACTGCAGCAGAAAAAGACATGTGATGTTTTTTCAAAGAGAGATTTTAACGTCACGGCCCACTTCGGATCACTTTGAATTTCATCCAGAAAAATAATGACCGGTTCTTTTATTTTTTCCAAATCATTGCCGAGGATCTCTTCATACGCAGACATTAATTCAGCAATACCAACATCAAATAGGTTTTTTGCATCCTCAATGGATAAAAATAATACATGGCGTATGTTCTCTTTATACTCGGCACATACTTGAGCCATTAATGTAGTTTTGCCGACGCCGCGAAACCCAGGGATAATCACTATTGTATTGACGGTTTTTTTGTTCAGAAAGTCATTGATGTACTTTTTTATTTTTACGAACATAAACCGTTTAGGATATTTTTTTCCTAGCGGGTTATGCGTAAACCGTTTAAGTCGTTCATCTGTTGTTCGGATTTGTTGTTGGAGGTATTGTATGAGTTCTTGGTTCATATGTATATTATGGTATACAAGAAGGATTATCTACTAGTATACTATATTATACTAGTGATGTAAAGGGAATGTATTTTCGCTAAGGTTAAATAAGAATCTAGCCGGTTTCTTGATGGCAAAGTTTGAGGAAAATACAACTCTTGACAGGTGTGGTAAAATAAAAACATGATCGATCATGTTTCTTTTAGAGTCAGCGATTTTCAACGTAGTAAGCAGTTTTATACTGCGATTCTTGAAGTTTTGGGGTATGCCGTTGCAAGAGAAGCGGAAAACAAAATGGGTTTTAAGGGGCCGGGGGACGCTGGGGTATGGTTGCGTAAGGAAGATTTTTTAAGTCAGGGGGTCCATGTGGCGTTCCGCGCAAAAGATAAGGATACCGTTGATCGTTTTTATCAAACCGGATTAAAAAACGGCGGTACAGACAATGGCGCGCCCGGGCCACGGCCGCATCGCGAAGATCAATACATTGCCTTTGTTCACGACCCCGACGGCAACAATGTTGAAATCGTTTACCGGCCAAGTTAAGTTCGAAGATTTCTGTTCTGGCTTGATTTTTGTTACTTTCTCTTTAACGAGGCATCGATCATTCGTTTCAGAATTTCTATATCAATATCCTCGAGCTTATTAATGTAGAGGCAACCCACGCCGGTCTTGTGTTTGCCAAGTTTTTTCAAAGTCGTAGCATGCTTCTTTATATCCATAGTCAGATACAGCGATAGGCTTGCTTTGCGCGGAGAGAACCCGATCCGCATCCAATCTACTTCTCTTCCCGTGGCTGGGCTTATGTAGCGCACATTACCAAAACCGATGATTGCGCTGCCCCACATTTTTGGCTCTTCCCCAGTTGCTTTTTTCATCATTTCCAAAATCACAAAACTGTCTTTGCGTTTTTGTTCGTCCTTCACCTTGTTGAGAAAATCCTTCACGCTCGCCGCGGTGGGTTGGGTTTTTATGACTGCTAGTTTTGATTTATTTTTAGCCATAGGAAATGGTTAGTTGTTTAAATGGATTTCGCTGTTCGGCTATGCCTACTCTGGCTTATAAGATAGTTGACGGCTATCACAAATAATTTGGTTT
>CAZRYK010000003.1:0-4094 GCA_964604315.1 uncultured Gammaproteobacteria bacterium | reverse complement strand
AGGATGCCAAATCCCATAGCAATGTTCACCTGATGGCAACACAGAAGATGTTATGCTGTTCGCATTGAGATATTCACTCGCTCCGAGGTTGTCGCATCGTTTTGGAACAATGTTTGTAACCTGCAGCAAGGATATAACTACGAACAGTCCAACAACGCCAATCCCAGTGAAGAGAAGTGCTTTTTTCATAACGTTTGTCTGTGTGCCCTGTAGCCATATCGTTCATTCTATATCAACAAGAAATAATCTAACGGAACTTTTACAATGTTGGAATCTTCTAATAATGTTAGTTCATTACCACATATCACCATACCGTATTTGGCCGAACGCACTTTTTTCATGGTGTTTCTTATTTGTGTGCCCAGTTTTTCACCCACGCCGACTTCAATAGGGATGATGTTTTTTTCCGCGATGGTCAGAATAAAGTCCGCGCCGCCTTTTGAACTATCGTGATTTAACGCGCCGCGACCGTTAGTGACAAATTCACGATATAACGTCATAGCAACGATGTCCTCCATAAGGCGACCTTTCTGGCTGGAGAAAATCTGCTCGTTGCCTGCTACAGAAAGAAATGCTGACCGCATGGCCGATGACATAAACTGGTAGCGAGATGGTTTTCTGACTTTTTTAGAATTTGAGCCATACGGCATAACACGGATAAGCAACTCCGTTTGTTCCAGCATTTCCAAAATGTTGGAAATAGTGTTCACGCTGGTTTCAAGTGTTTTGGCAAGTTTTTGAACGCTTACCACATCGGATTCGGCTAATAAAAATAACACTCTTTTAATATGAACAAGCGTTTTGGTATCAAAACGACCTAAACTTTGCACGTCTTGGTTAATTACTTTGTCTAAGAGTAATGAAATTGTTTGGTACACCCGTGCCTCATCTTTCATGCGAATCGCGAACGGCAAAGTACCAATTTTTAAATACTCATCAACGTAATGACGATCAATAGATGACCACGCGCTCATTACATTTTGTTCATATTTTTTTAGTTTTTCGTAAGCGTCTTTGGCAGAATCGGCATTGAACAAAGCTTCTTTTAAATTTTTCTTAAGATCTTTAACTGGAAATCTGCCATCACGAATCATTAAAAATTCGGTGAAACTGGTTGGAAAAAGTTTTTGAAAAATTGAGCGACGAATGACATCGGGGTTTGTTTGCAAGGAAACTGCCGACGAGCCACTACAAACCACAAAAACTTTGTTTGAGCGGTCATAAACAGATTTTAACACTGATGCCCATTTGGGATCGTACTGTGCTTCGTCAATAAAAATGAATAAAGGTTTAGAAAGTTTTTCAAAACTTTCGCCGACTATTTTTTCGTATGCGCTCAAAACATCTTTCAGCGACGAGCCAAGCACATTGACAACCTCATCCAACGAGACGTAGAAGATCCTATGATCGCCGACTTCTTGATAATAGTTTAAGAAAAATTGTGCGAGGATAGTAGTTTTACCGACACCTCGAAGGCCCGGGATGATGATCCATCGGTCTTGAGCGTTTGGGTCGTACAAAAAATCCCGGAAGTATTTATCAATTTTGATGTAGATATTCCTTTGCGGGTATTTTTTGCCTTGTTCGTCCTGGATGTAAGATTTAAGGCGGAAAGGGGCTTGGATGAGTTGGTTTTGTACGTATTTAAGTGTCTCCTCCATATATTTGTACACTTTTTAAGTGATGTAGTAATATCATCTACTATGTTACTCTGTTGATATAGTAAAGTCAAGGGTGCTTATTATGGCTGAAAAACAGGCTTTTTATGACTGATTACTAAATGAGGTAGAGTAAAATTTGGGTGAAACCCGAGCCGAGGGCTGAACCTTTTATCCCGTGTTATGTTCCACGAGTGAAGTGTAGCGGAACGAGAGCGCATCGTGGCACGGAGCGAAGCGGAGTGAGTCAAATTTGAATTTTTCCATTCTTAAAGAAAGGGGGATTTTTCTAGTTTATCATAAAGGAGGCGAAATTTGGGTGAAAGAAAAAGTGCAACCTTTAAAAATTATTAACGCACTTTTTTTTGAACCTCATATACTTTATTATCAGATGTAAATTTTTATTTTTGGTCTCGTATTTTTTCTAGATTTTTAATAGGATCATCAACGACCTTCCACCTTGTTAATCTCTGCAAGCCAAATGGCTCAGAAATCTTTTCTATTAAACCATCTTTGACGGCTTTCTGAAAAAGATTTGAACCTTCTTGAGTAAAATCAGTTGAGAGAAAAGTCTTTTGTATGCCAACACGACGTAGAAAATCATGAAATACGATATATCCAAAACCGTAACCATCTTGCTTAGCCCAAATGTTTATAAAATATGGCTCTTCACTAGAAAAATCAGCATCGTAATTAGCCATAGTTTCAACATCAAACAAAGAATAAGCACCGTCAATCACATCTTGAATGATATCTTTCATTTGCTCTTTGCTGATTTTTGTTGGTGGCTGGGAAGGTTCAAATCTTTCGTTCATAGTTGAAAAAATAAAAATTTATTTCCGATAACGTTTTGGCATATCTGAAGTTGCGAAGTGAGTGAGGCGGTATAATGTGCGCGGAGCGCGACCGCCGAAACGAACGAGCAATTTGGGTGGAGGCTTTTGTAAAAAGCCGAAACCAGATATGCCGTGTTAGCTGATGTATGCTTTTTCTTTTTACCCGTTAGGGTGCTTTTACAAAATGGACAAAATTGATTTTTGTCTCGGTTTTTGGGCAGAGGGGTTGGGGGTGAATGCCCAAAAGCCAAGACACCTTATTCAATCCTATTTTTTCAACTTTTTTACATTTCTGGTTTTCAAAAAGTTGCTTTTTGATACTACCGACCGCCCTATTTTTCTCTCAATTTGCTTTCTGGCCGTGCCCGCGATTTGTCCGCCAGCTCTCGCGTCATCTTTAAGCCGCGGCAGACCTTTCGTGTCTTTAGTACGATGTATTTCTGTTGTGGTTCTTTCGCCGAGCATGGTCAAAATCAATTCAAAATCATCCATGTGGTCGCGCAGATTATGGCGTTTGAGACCTTTCACTTTTTTGTACTCACTCGGCGTGATGCCAAACGTGGCTTTGGAAATTTCAGCGGTCAAAATTTCGTAATCTCGTTCGTTTTCCGCTCCGCGTTTTTGCCATTCGTCTGTCAATTCTTCACGAATAGCAATGCCACGCATTCGTTTTTCGATCCAATCCTCTGGATAGCCCTTTAATTTGTAAAGTAATCTTGTTCTTTTTATCGCCAATTCTGGATTTTCTATTTCTTGCATTCTTTCATAGCCGACTTTGGCAAGCCAGCGTTTTAACGGCTCGGCTTTGGGCGAGGGAATTGATTGGATGATACGAAACATATCTTCGGTATTGGCACAGTCGGTTTCACGCATTTTTCCATCTGGGGCTTCTAATTTCAACCCGTGACAGAATGTCACGACTTCACTGCCTTCCTCGTTTAATCTTTGTTTTAGCTTTCTCCAGTATGCACCAGGATCAGGACTGTCGGTAAGCACTTCCACAACATCAATAACGGAAAAATACCATTCCTTATTAAAAATAGTTTTCCTAATAGTTTTGCCTTTAAATAAGGCAATGTGATAGTTTGGGTTTTGTATGTCTGCCATAGCTATGATTAAACTGACTTTATTTTACCATAAAATGGTCTTTGGGGTGAATGGCCAAAACCCAAGACTCCCTAAATAATTTGTGCTTCTGCGGCAGATTTTCGATTCGGTATGAGAACAACTCTGACAACCTCTTCGTTAGGCAATTCTTTACTCATTCTTTCTTGCAACTTTCGCGGGAATGATCCTGGTATATCTACTCTGAGATGAAGCTGAACGCCTTCTGTTTTAAGAAATGCTTTGCAGTTTTTTTGAAACCATTCCGGCGGAGCCAATCCTTTTCTGCCACCAGCTATCCATTTAGCCCACAGAGATTCGGTGTCAGGTCGGTGCATATAATACTGACTTATAAGTAACTCCAGACCAGAACCTTCATTTAGGAGATTATCTGTAAATATCATATCAAATTGACCAATTTGATTGAGTCTGGCCGCTAAGGATACCGTTAAATTTCTGGCGCCTGAAAAGGCGTTTTTTTGTGTTAGTTGTGCTA
>CAZRYK010000002.1:0-73139 GCA_964604315.1 uncultured Gammaproteobacteria bacterium | reverse complement strand
GTTAAGCGCCAACTAATTATATCCTATGTCGCATTTGTTTTGAGAATAATACGGGCTAGCACAGCTGTCAGCAGACCCGCCTGCCAACGCCTGAAGCCGCAGGCAACCCGCCCGCCTCGCCTTGCGAAGCATGGCGGGCAGGTGGCGGGCAGGCAGCAGTCAGGACTCTACAGATCCGATCTTAAAAAAGCAAAAACGGTCCAGAGCATGAGCAGGCCGGAAAAGGAGGTCCATAAATAGTGATCGAAAAACAACAAAATCATTATGGCGAGCCAGCCACCGATGGGCACAAAGGCTAAAAGATGTTTAGATGAGGCGGAAGAAAACAATGCCGAAAGATGCGGACGGAGAAGGTGGAACACCAATACAACAAAGAGCAACAACCCAAAAATGCCCAGCTCTAAACCTATGAGCCCAAAAACATTATGCAAGGGTTCGGGTGGCGTGGAGGGTTTCAAAACATTCGCTACGGCAATCGGCTCACTCGCAATACCGACTCCATGCAACCAAGAAGAAGGTACCAGGCTTTCTGCCTGCTCGCGATTTTCAACGCGCTGGGATTGCGAATACTGACTGTAAAAATTGTTATCTACTCTCCCCAGAAGCGGGGAAGCATACACAAACGCGGCTGTCATTAATGTCACAATAACAATAGAGACGAACCACGAATATTTTAACGTCACACCTTGTAGGTTTTTAAGTTTCTTTGGTGCGTCGGTTGCAATAGCCAATAATACGCACGCGATAATCACGGCCGATGCCAGCAATGCCGCACGGGAAAATGTTAGAACAGTAGCCCAGGGAAGAAGAATCGCCGCCACAGAAAGAATCACTCGCTCTTTACGCGTAAGAGAAAATTGCGCAAGCCAAAAAACCAAAAAGATCGACAAGACTAAAAATCCCCCTAAGATATTTGGGTGCGGGAACGTTCCGTACGCGCGTAAAAATCTTCCGCCCCATCCGGCGACCACCGACACACCCGAAACGCTCGGGTCTTGTGCCGCCATTCCTAAAAGCGTCGAGGCAGGCACATATTGCAGAGCCGTTTCCGCAATAGCTAAAATACTTTGCATTAAACCCGCAGCAATCCATGCCCAGGCAATGATGCGAAGATTCTTTGGGTCACGTTGCAACATAAGAAAAAAGATCACCGCAACAGCAAGACGGGCAACGGCGACTTCGGCAATATCTAAACGCTCGGCCCAGACCACCGATAGAAAAGCTATCGCAAGAAAAAGAAGCGGCAAAAAACCACGGCAAAAAAGCCGATCACGATAACGCATAAAACTTAACCCTATCACCGCCCATAAAAAAACTTCTACCGCATACACCGATCGCGTCAACGGCTCCCAATGCTGCCCCCAAAGTAAACCTTCCTCCATAATCCAGCGGGTTTGAAGTGGCAAAAGGAAAACTGCCACGGCCAAAGTTGCGCTAAAGCCGTGTGAAAAGACCGAGGTTTTTATAAATGGTAGCGTTGTTCCCATGCGTTGTTAATTGCCGCGCGTTTATCGTCTTCATGGAATTTTAAGAGCGCGGACGAGGTTATAACCGAGGTCCCAATGTGCCGTTGATTTTTTAAGTTCTCTGGTAATTTGGCTTCTTGCAGACGAGCAAAAAAAGGTTCAAATCGTCCTAGAAATCGTTCTGCCCATTTTTGCATTGTTCGCGATACCTTGTTTGCCTGCACCGTGCGCCGTGGTACGGGCTGAATACTTTGCGCATGCGGCAAGACTCTTTTTATCCAACTATTCGTGCGCCAAAAATGCTCGTAATATTGTTGGGCATCATAGAGCGGGTACAGTTGCGCAATCCAATGAGGCAAATAAATATCTTGGGGCAGCGCAATAGACTCGAGCGAAAGATCGCCGGTAGCGTAATAAAAACATAAACACAATTTGTCTTTGCGCTCGAAAAGATTGGGCCGCTCATGCAAAATTTCTGCCAAACCGGTTACAAAAAATCGTGATGTCCACAAATGGCCTTTTTGGGCAATGATGAAAAAATCAATATCCGAGGCCTCACGCGCATTGCTTGTGCTCAAGGTGTTGCTTACCGCCATCATCCGCACAAAGGGTAAAAACCTACACCACCACACAAAGCACATGGCCTTACGGAATTTTTTTTCTGCTAAACGATACCGCTCTTTCCGTAGCTGCACAAAATGCTCACTCCCTTTTTCGGTGATAAATCCTTCAACACGGGAAAGATGGTGGGGGATTAATGTGTCGAGGGCTTCATAGACTTCTTCTTCTTCAGAAAAAGGCCGATCGCTAATCAGCCCACGGTAAATTTCTTCGCGCGTTAACGGAAATTCAAACAGCGCGTGATACGCAAGTGTCTGTAAGATGCAACGTTGCAGGGGTGTCATAAAAAATGAGTAACACCTCCTATAATGAGCGAGCGGATTGTTGCTAAGGCGACACTCGGCGGAGCAATCCAATGCGTGGCGCCGTGTAACAAGCCGATCGCGAATCTATCTAAAAAACGGTTTCAAATATTGTCCGGTGTAACTTTTTGCGACTTTAGAAACATCGCGCGGACTGCCTTCGGCAATCAACTCTCCCCCACGGTCTCCACCTTCTGGGCCTAAATCAATAACCCAGTCCGCGGATTTAATGACGTCCAAATTGTGTTCAATCACCAACACGGTATTACCTTTGTCCGCTAAGCGGCCCAGTACACCCAAAAGTCTCCGCACATCTTCAAAATGCAAACCCGTCGTGGGCTCGTCCAAAATATACAGCGTGCGGCCGGTCGAACGGCGCGAAAGCTCGGTAGCTAATTTAATGCGTTGCGCCTCGCCGCCGGAAAGTGTGGTGGCATTTTGCCCGAAATGAATGTAGCCTAAGCCCACGTCCGTCAGCGTTTGCATTTTCTGCCGAATGACCGGAATATTTTTGAAAAACGCGTGCGCATCTTCCACGGTCATGTTCAGCACCTCGGAAATATTCTTACCTTTATAATGAATTTCCAACACTTGCTGACTATACCGTTGGCCGTGACATTCCTCGCATTCCACATACACGTCCGGCAAAAAATGCATTTCAATGCGCGTCACGCCATCACCTTGGCACACCTCACAGCGCCCGCCTTTGACATTAAAACTGAACCGGCCCGGTTTGTAGCCGCGAATTTTGGATTCCGGCACCTGCGTAAAGATGTCACGAATATGCGTAAACACGCCGGTATACGTTGCAGGGTTCGAACGCGGAGTGCGGCCAATGGGTGATTGATCAATATGAATAACTTTATCTAAATGCTCTAGCCCCGTGACCTCTTTATGCGCGCCGGGCAAATCTTTGCTCTGGTAAAAATATTGATTCACCGCTTTGGCCAAAATTTCGGTCATGAGCGTCGATTTCCCAGACCCCGACACGCCGGTAATGCAAACAAATTTCCCCAACGGAATATTCACCGTAATATTTTTTAAATTAAATTCTTTTGCGTCCACAATGGTAATACTTTTTCCGTTGCCTTTGCGCGAAACTTTAGGAATCTCAATTTTTTTATGCCCAGACAAATATTGCCCGGTTAACGATTTCCGGCTCGACGCAATGGCGTTGGGTTTGCCCTCCGCAACAATGGTGCCACCGTGTTTGCCCGCGCCCGGCCCCACATCAATGACATGATCCGCGCTACGAATAGTTTCTTCATCATGTTCTACCACCAACACCGTGTTCCCCAAATCGCGAAGATTTTTTAACATCGTAATCAACTTGGTATTGTCGCGCTGATGCAATCCAATCGACGGTTCGTCTAAAATATAAATCACGCCGGTAAGGCTTGAGCCGATTTGCGTGGCTAAACGAATGCGTTGGGCTTCGCCGCCGGAAAGTGTCGATGCGCTACGATCAACGGTTAAATAATCCAAACCCACATTTTCTAAAAACGACAATCGCGCGCGGATTTCTTTTAACACTTGCTTGGCAATTTTTGCATCGCGCACGCCCAACTTGTTTTTCTTTTCTTTGCCCGACCCCGCCAACCCATCAAAAAAAATCGCGGCTTTATCAATGGAAAGACCAACAATCACGTCAATACTTTTGTCTGCCACGGTGACGGCCAAGGCTTCAGGCTTCAAGCGCTTGCCCAAACACACGGCACATTTTTGTGAACGCATATAGCCTTCAATTTCCCCACGAATATAATCCGAATCGGTTTCTTTGTACCGGCGCTCTAAGTTGGGTACCACGCCTTCGTACCGCGCCAAATACGATTTTACCCGACCGGCTTCGTGGTACGGTTTGTTCACGTCATAATCTTTATTGCCGGTCCCGTACAACACAATATCTAACTGCTCTTTGGTAAGATCCTTCACTGGCGTGTTCGGTGAAAAACCATGTTCTTGCGCGACCTGCTCGACAATGCGCATCATCCAGGTTTGGCCACTCGCTGTCCGCGACCACGGACGAATCGCGCCTTGGGCAATGGACAACCGCTTGTTGGGAATAACCAAATCGGCGTCGACTTCTAATGTGGTGCCCAAACCCGTGCACGCCGGGCACGCCCCATGCGGAGAATTAAACGAAAAATTACGCGGTTCAATCGGCGGCAAAGAAATGTGGCAGTTGGGGCAAGACAAAGAGTCACTTAAAACGGTTTCTGTGCCCGTATCGTGGTTGAGCAAAATCATCACGCCATCACCCAAATCCAAAGTGGTTTCCACAGAATCGTGCAACCGTTGTTTGTCTTTTTTGGTTTCCGCGTCCAACTGCAGACGATCCACAATCACATCAATGGTATGTTTGTGTTGTTTATCCAACTCCATGTCTAGCGCTTCTTCAATAGCTACAACATTCCCATCTACCCGCACCCGCGCATAGCCGGCCCGCTGTACTTCTTCAAAGATTTTTTTGTGCTCGCCTTTTTTGTCACGCACGGTCGGAGCCAACAACAACGCCCGCGTGTCATTGGGCATGTCTAAAATTTGGCGCACAATTTGGTCGACGGTTTGCTGGGCCACCACGTTGCCACACTGTGGACAATGCGGAATGCCAATGCGCGCATACATCAACCGCAAATAATCATACACCTCGGTAACCGTGCCAACGGTTGACCGCGGATTATGGCTTGCGGTTTTTTGATCAATCGAAATCGCCGGGCTTAAACCTTCAATTTGGTCGACATCGGGTTTATCCATCAACCCTAAAAACTGCCGTGCATAGGCCGACAAACTTTCCACATACCGGCGTTGTCCTTCGGCATAAAGTGTATCAAATGCCAGTGATGATTTGCCCGAACCCGAAAGACCCGTGATGACCACGAGTTTCTCGCGCGGAATATCGACATCGATATTTTTCAGGTTATGCACCCGCGCGCCGCGAACACGAATGAAGGAATTCGTCATGCGTTCTAAAATTAGGGTCTGTCGCCGAATGCGCTTTTGTAGCGAAACGTCAGAATTTTGAGACGGAATTGTTGAATAAATTTTGAGGCCTATCTGGAAGATAAGCCGAAAAATTTTGAAACGATTCCGGCCGAAATTCTGACGTTGTAGCCAAAATGGTATTCGGCGACAGACCCAAAAGCTGACATGCAGTATACCCAAAAAAGAAGTAAAGATCAAGGGACTAGCGCCACTTTTATTTTGTGCTATACTTATTTTATTGGGCGCTTATTCTTAAATATATCGTTATGTTAACAGACAATGATATACAGCGCCTTATTGCGGCCTTGGAAAAAGTTTTTGCAACAAAGGCCGAATTAGCGGATTTTACCGATACCTTACGCGAAGATTTTAGTACATTGCAGACAGCTGTCGATGGTTTTACCAAGCAAGTCAATACTTACCATCAAGAAGTCATTGTTCTTCATCATCGCGTGACAAAACTCGAACAACTTACCTAAGGACACTTCAACGCTTGAGTCTACGAGGGGGAGATTTTTAATTTTGCCGCATCTGATGCTATTATTCTCCCATGGGCAAAACACTTTACGATTCTTTACCCCACCAACCCGGCATTTACCGATTTTTCAACGCAACTGGCGATTTATTGTACATTGGAAAATCGCGGGATTTGCGTAAAAGGGTGGCCAGTTATTTTCAGCGCACGCACGATTTAGACGCGGCCAAACAAGAAATGGTGCAACATATTGCGCGCATGGAAACAACCGTGGTAGAAAACGACGTTGAGGCATTGTTGCTAGAGGCCATTCAGATTCGTCAGCATCAGCCGCCCTACAATGTCATGCTCAAAGATGATAAGTCCTACCAATATATTAAGGTCACGGTGCGCGATGATTTTCCTGTCATTATGAGTACGCGCCGCGTTTCGCGCGACGGGTCAAAATATTATGGCCCGTACACGTCGGGCTATGCGGTGCGCGAAACCTTGCGGATTTTAAAAGCGTTGTTTCCGTTTGAAAGTTGCACCTTGCGACCACAAGAACCGTGTTTAGAAATTCGTCATGGGGAACGCATAGGCCCATTGCACGGCGGTAAAGAACATCAGGAAGCCTACCGGCAAGCCATTCGCCGTGTCATGGCGTTTTTTAGCGGCAATGACAAACAGATTATTCAGTACTTAAAAACCGAAATGCAACGCGCGTCGGACAAAAAAGAATTTGAGCGTGCGGCGTTTTTGCGCGACAAACTGCAAGCCTTAACGCGCATGTTGGAGCATCAAAATATTATTTCGCCCAATCAAGAGTCGCTCGACATTTTAGGCATTGCCACAGACGGCACGTTAGCATGCGTGAATGTTTTCCGTGTTCGCGGCGGTCGGCTACTTCACCAAACGCGACATACGTTGCGCAATCCGTCCAAGACGCCCTTAAAGGAAGTCTTGCGCGCGTTTGCCCAACAATATTATGCGCAAACTCTGGATTACCCTAGGCGCATAGTGGTTCCGGAAACGATCGATGATTCGGCTATAGAAAAACTTACCGGCGCAACGTTTTTTGTTCCGCGTCGTGGGCGTCTTAAAAAACTCTTGCGCACCAGCACGAGCAATGCGCAAGAATCGTTGCGGTTACAATTGCCGGTCTTTACACGCAGCGAATCCCGCGCCGCCGAAGGTTTAGAAGAACTGCAACGTCTTTTGCACCTTCCCACGCTCCCGGTGCGCATTGAAACCTACGATATTTCGAACTTCCAAGGTAAACACCCCACCGGTTCCATGGTAGTGTTCCATCACGGCAAAGCCGACAAAAACGCGTATCGCAAATTTGCTGTACGCAATATGGAAACGCCCAACGATTTTGCCATGCTCAAACAGGTGTTAGAACGACGATTAGCCCACACCGCGCATAATGAATCGGACTGGCCCACACCCGATTTAATGGTTATTGATGGTGGCAAAGGGCAATTACATGCCGCAGCAATCGCCATGGAAATTTATAACTTGCACATTCCGTTAATTTCTTTGGCCAAGCGCGAGGAAGAAATTTTTGTTTCGGGCAAGAATCGGCCATTACGACTTTCAAAGCGATCGCCCGCGTTACAACTTTTACAGCGTTGCCGAGACGAGGCGCACAGATTTGCCATTGGGTATTACCGCACACGGCATAGTAAAGAAACCCTCGGAAGCGCGTTAGATAGCGTTCCGGGTATTGGCCCCAAAATCAAAAAACGGTTATTAGAAACTTTTGGTTCGGTTGCCGGCATTCGCCGCGCAAAAGATTCCGACGAAATGCACAAAATCCTTTCGGCAAAACAGCTGCGAAGTCTGCAGGAACATTTATGAACCCGGCGCAGGCGTTGGTGCGTTACGCTTTTCGTCCAATAATTTTGTCACGGCATCTTTGCAGTCTTGACGTTTGCCGACGTCGCGCACCAACATGCACACATCCGCGTTTTCTAAAACCTCTGCAATATCTTGCACGCATTTTTGCTGACGCGTTGGCTCTATAATCACCGAGCACTGGCCCGGGTTGCGCACATTAAACGCCACATCTTGCAAACATTTATCGCGCACCAGATCGCTTTGCGATTCAAAACACTGCGCCGGATCGCCATTTTTCATGGCTAACCCCACGTTGCATTGTTCTTTTAATTCATTATCTTGAATCAAAGTGCACGGCGCGGCGTTGGCGCTTTCTCGCGCTGAATCAAAATAACATTCATCCACTTCTTGGGGGTTGGGTTTTTGCTGACACTTTTGCAGAACCGATGTTTCTTCGCCGGCGACTTCTTCGGCCGCCGGGTTAGACCACAAGAGCAGGCCGATTGCCCCTAAAAGAACCACACCTGCTATAATAAAGAGAGTCAGTTGAAACGCATTTTTATGGATCATGATCGTATTGAAAAAGAATTAGAAAGTAAAACGGTGCGTCGAGCGCGGAAGCGGAAACCCCGTATGAAGGTTTCCGGCGCGCGCGTGCGCAAACTTGCGCGACTCATTACGGCGAAAGGAGCAAAGGCGCAAGCAAAAAAACGCCGACAACAATCAACCCCGCGGCAACAATAAACCAGCCAATGTAAAAGAGTTGCGAACCAGGGACAATCACTGCCCGCGAACTTAATGATGCTTGTTCCGGCCAAAGGCTCGCCTCGTTCTTTTTTTGTTGTCGCACTTTTTTCAGCATGAAAAAAATATAACATAAAAACAACGTCAAAACAACAGCGGTCAGAGCCGTACATTCCTCCCTCTGGCTTGAGGGCATTACCCCTCTCGGGTACAGTGTTCTTTGCTTCCAGCGAGCAAAGCCACTTCGCCCTCGGTCGCCTAAGGCGACCTTGTCTGGAGCCCCTCGAGTGGTAAAGCCCCAAGCCAGAATATTGTCAAACACTCGGTGTTTGACATGCATTTGACTGAAGATTTTTGAGCTTTTGGCCTTTGGAGGGACTCCCGCAGGCGTCGCTAGCTTGGTCTCCGATGCCTGGATCGGAGTAGCGGCGCCGAGGTAGAAGCAGTCGAGGCCGCTGGAGACGAGAACTGCTGTGCCCGACAAAGGACAGAAAGCTCAAAAATCTTATTTGTCTACCTTAAAAATGTCGAGTTATACCCGCTCAATAAGATCAACTGGCAGTTCGTCAATGAAGCGTGATGGGGCGTTTATTTGCGTGGAACCAAACATGGTGCGTTGCGCCGCGTGAGTAATGTGCAATTTTTTTTGCGCGCGGGTAATCGCCACATATGCTAATCGCCGCTCTTCTTCTAGTTCTCGTGGGTCAAACATGCTCTGCGCATGCGGGAAAATGCCTTCTTCCATGCCCACCAAAAACACTTCGGGAAACTCTAACCCTTTGGCCGCATGCACCGTCATCATGGTCACTTGATTGCGATCATCGCGCTTGGTATCAATGTCGGACAGCAGGGCGACTTCTTCCAAAAACGCGCGAATGCCCTCGAACCCTTTTTGTGAATCGTACTTTTGCGCCACTGTTTTTAACTCTTGAATATTTTCCCACCGCGATTCGCCCTCGGTCGTGCCATCTAAAATCGTTTCTTTGTACCCGGTGCGTTTGGAAATGAAATCAATAATCTCACTGGGCAATAAACCCTCGCCGTTAACCGCAATGTCTTGCATGAGCTCGCCAAAACCTTCCACAGCTTTGGCCGCGCGCTCGGTTAATACGGCAATAGCCCCGGCTTCTAAACTTGCATCTACAATCGACTTTCCGTGTTTTTCCGCATGCTGAAAAAGTCCTTCCCACGTTTTGTCGCCAATGCCGCGCGCCGGAACGTTTATAATCCGTCGCACACTTAAACGGTCTTCGGGGTTCGCTATCGCCCGCACATAAGCCAACACGTCTTTGATTTCTCTGCGCTCATAAAACTTCAACCCGCCAATGATTTCATACGGAATGCTGTAATGCAAAAACACTTCTTCAATCGCGCGCGACTGGGCGTTGGTGCGGTACAAAATCGCAAATCGCTGAAAATCAATATCGTGGTTCACAAAACGCTTTTTTTCTTTTTGGTGGCTCTTCCGGAACCGCGGATTTTGCATGACGCGATCCAAAATACTGTTGGTTTGCTCGTCGGCTTCATAGACAACATCATCATCCGAAAGATCTTCCAAAATTTGTTGGCTTTGCTTTAAACCCAAAACGCGCTGGGCAACATATTCCCCTTCTTTGCGTTCGTCATACACCTCCACAACGTGAATTTTTTCGCCGGGCGGATTTTCGGTCCACAATTTTTTCTTTTTTTGCATGGTGTTCGCGGCGATGATCGTATTCCCCGCCGTGACAATGGTATGCGTGGAGCGATAATTCTGTTCCAGCAACACCACCTGCGCTTCCGGGTAATCTTTTTCAAAATCTAAAATGTTCTGAATGGATGCGCCACGCCACGAATAAATGCCTTGAAAATCATCGCCCACAACACACAAATTATGATGCGCCAACGCGAGTAATCGGATCAATTCATATTGCGCATGGTTGGTGTCTTGGTATTCATCCACCAAAATGTACTGAAATTGTTTTTGGTATTTTGCCAGCACCTCCGGATATTTTTCAAAAATCTGCACCGTCATCATAATAAGGTCGTCAAAATCCAACGCGTTATTGTTCTTCAACCGCTTTTGATATTCCTTATACACATTCACCACGGTTTCAAACAACGGACTATCGGTTTCGTTCGTCATCTGGCTCGGCATCAACATTTTGTTCTTGGCATTCGATATTTGGTAAAGCAAAGTGCGCGGAGCAAGGTCTTTGGGGTTCACGCCCAACGACCACATGGATTCTTTCACCAACGCTTCTTGGTCTGACGTATCATAAATAGCAAAATGGCGCTTATACCCCAAAAGCTCAATTTCCCGACGCAAGATTTGCACACATATGGCATGGAACGTTCCCATAAACGGCAAGACGTCGCGGGGAAAGTTCATGCGCGAAAGTAATTGCACAACCCGCTGTTTCATTTCTTGCGCCGCTTTGTTGGTAAAGGTCACGGCCAGAATATTCCACGGCTTGATTTTTTTGCCTGAAATCAAATACGCAATGCGGTACACAATGGTGCGCGTTTTGCCCGAGCCCGCGCCGGCAAGAATCAAAACCGGCCCGTCCGTTGCCTTCACCGCCTCTTGTTGTTTAGGATTGAGTTCACTCAAAAAAGTCATAGGACGTCATCATACCATAGAGCAAAGGGAGGAAACAAAAATTCAGCGATCAGAGAACATGAGGACTTTATCTTGTTCTAAGCTTAGCTTGGCACAGGTAGCGTCTTAGGAAGACCGATGACCTCTAAGGTTGCCTTTACCGTCGCGTTTTTGAACGACAACAGTATAACCCTTCCGGGATATTCGGAAAAAAGTGGCGTTAAAAATTCGTCGGCCCAAGAAGGCGCCAAGACATCGACCCCAGAAAAATCCACTTCAATCACTTCATTTTTTTCTTTCGGCAAACTGTAGGCTTTCGCCGCGAGATAAGCTTCCTTACCCGCCGGGCGCGAAGTAAGCATGGTGCCGAATTTTTTGAGTTCAATTTTCATAATTAAAATTTAAGATAAGCAACTGTTCCGGGAACGTTAATGGGTGATGGCTTGATGGTGAATTTTGATGCTGAAATTTCCGCCATCGCGTCACCCGTATAATAATGCAAACAAAGACTCTGTTCGGTGATGACCTTTTTAACGAACTTTAAACCATTCCCGCGTTTTTCTGGCGCGCGGCCAGAGATTCTTTCTGTAAACGCGACACGTAGCGCATCGGCATCGTTTTTTACCTCTGGCTTAACGCGTTTAATCGTCGCAAAAACACCTTGGCCACGGTCTGCCAAGACGATTTCGCGTGTGGCGCTATCGTTGTGAAAATAAACCCCCGTTGTATCACGCCAATGACCAAGGTTGTGATCGAACGAATTGTTCCCAATTTCTCCCACGACAGCAACAATCAAAAAGGCAACATCTTGATTATTCAGACGCTGTTGAAGCTCATACACAAGATGGTCAGCCCGCGCCTGAAACACGTCTCGTGTAGAGGAAAGCGCGTCGGGCGGCGCCCAACGTTCGTCTCCAGACATTGCCCAATTGATGGCGTTGTTAAGCAGATGAGAAACATTTTCCATAGAGGCATAGGTATAGTATCGTACTTCTGGCGGTCTGCCAATTTTATAAATCACGCGCTCTGTCTGTAGATGCTTGAGATGCTTAAAAATACCCGTTGGCTGAAAGCTAAAATGTTGGAGAATGTCTTTCGGCCGGATTCCTGGCGTTTCTTGAATCAGGCCTTTTAAGCACTGTAAGGTATCAGATTTCATAGTATATAATATAGTATGAATTATATACTATATAATTTCCTTTGTCAACGGGCAGTAAGGTTTAAGGGATAAGATACGTGAGATAGGAGAAAATACTTACCCCTTAACCCTTATTACTTACAACTGACCCGAGTCTTGTTCTAAGCTTAGCTTGGCACAAACACAAGCGATCATCAAATAGCGGGAGGGAGCCCGGCCAACCGTTGTTTCTTTGTTCGAAACTCGGTTTCGAACATCTCGCTTCACTGGTAATATTTTTGAAGATACTCTTCGATTTCAGAGGTATCTTTTTCTGAACAAGGGTTGCCCGAATACGACATGATTGTGTATTCATCGGATTCCGCAAATGGTATTGGCGCGGCAGCCGCGATTGGGAACTTGCGCAAATTTTTGGCGCAATCATTATGTTTCTCCCAATCTTGCGCGCTAAACTTGTCGTAATAGTAGAGCGTGAATAGGGGGTGATGAGTCCATGGGCCAGATTTTTCCTGTGTTGTGCATTCTATCTTTGGATATCGAAACTGAACAGAGAAACTCGCTTTTTGATCACAATAATCTACCACATCTGTGTCATCAATAGCATAATTCCAACCTTCTGGAATATTTTTTGACATTTGTTCAAGATTTATTTTCTGCGTTTGTGTCTCTTCTTGATTCCTTTGCTCACTCCTATCGAGATAAATCTTTTCAAACAAATTCCAATAGAAATCCGTCATAGGTATTCCATAAAAAAGAAGCGATCCTATGAATGCAGCGACCATGACAATCACCCAGGAGCGATGAACCTTTTTAACGAGACCGTTTCTTTTGATGATGATCCGAATAAGAAGAAAAAGAGAGGCGAGAAACAGCAGAATCGCAAATACTTGTAAAACGTACGCGAAGCGCGTCGCCATCGCTATTGAAGCTGGCGCAAGCGATGCTTGGGCAACAAGCGGAATAGAAAGCCCTGCTACCCCTCTAGTGATGATATTTATTCCTTGCGCAATACGCGTGGCAGGCTTGACCTGTGTTTGAAGTTGAAGACGAGACATGCAGTGATTACAAAGAAGTATAATCTGAAGGAATTATATACCTATGTGCATTTTTTTCAAATGTTGCCCCGGGGGCAATTGAAGAATAAACCAGCAATCAGGATCCGACCCAAATACGTGCCAGGGTCGGATCCGGTACATCGCTGGCCGTGCGATTGACGCTTGCGGGGAAATATGGTAGCATAACGATCGATTCGTTTTCTCGAACTTACTGAAACTATGCAACTTACCCTCAATATTATAGAGATCGTCTCGGCCGTTTTGCTTGTTGGCGCCATTCTGCTCCAAAACCGCGGCTCGGGCTTAGGCGCGGCCTTTGGCGGAACCGGCAATACCTATAACGTCCGCCGCGGCGCAGAACGCACCATCTTTTTGGCAACGATTGTCCTTGCCATCGTTTTCCTCGGTAGCTCTTTCGTCGATCTTTTCTTCTAAATTAAGATATTGTCCCTGCGCTATGGCAGGATAGTATCGTCAACTTTGTGCAAATCAATAATCATTCTCGCATTCTCACCCCCCAACACCAACGCAGTCGCCGCATACCCCGCCTTCAACAAATCCGCTATGTGAACGATTATCTTTCCAAGAAGGAGCGCTTACTGTTCCGAGTGTTTTTTGCGGTGTTCCTGCTTTCGCTTGGCGCAACTCTGGTTCGCGCGTACCAAGGCCATATTACTTACACTCCGGCCGATGGCGGAAAATACACCGAAGGCATTATTGGCACGCCCAAGTGGATGAACCCGCTCTATGCCGCAACCAACGATGCAGACCAAGACATGGTCACGTTGGTGTACTCACGGCTGTTTGAAGAAGATGCGCAAGAAGGCTTAACACCCGACATTGCCGAAAGCCATACCATTTCCGAAGACAAAAAAACGTATACCATTAAAATGCGTCAAGGAGTTTTCTTCCACCGCATGAGCGACGATAGCGAACCGCAGCAACTCACCGCAGACGATGTCCTTTTTACCGTTGGGCTCATTCAAGATCCGTTATACGCAAGCCCGTTGCGCAGCAATTTTTCCGAAGTCGATGTTCAACGCGTGGACGATTTTACCATCAGCTTTACGCTTAAAGAACCCTACGCCCCGTTTTTGAACAACCTCACGTTCGGCATTTTGCCGGAATATTTGTGGATAGACGTTTTGCCAGAAAACGCCCGGCTGGTGGAATTAAACCTTAAGCCCATTGGCTCTGGCCCGTATGCGTTCAAAGAGTTAAAAAAAGACCCATCGGGTTTTATTAAATCCGTCACGTTAATACCGCATGCACAATACTATGGCGCCAAACCGCATATTGAAGAACTCACGCTCAAATTTTACCCCGACCTCGACACCGCGGTTATGGCTCTGCAAGACAAAAATATTGAAGGTTTAAGTTTTATTTCAGCGTCGAACCGCGCGGCCATTGAAGAACAACGTTCGGACGTGAACTTCCATACCTTCAGCCTGCCGCAATATACCGCCATCTTTTTTAACCAAACCAACTCCTTGCTCAAAAACGCCGAGGTGCGCGAGGCTTTAGCCCTGGCCATTAACAAAGAAGAGATCCTTAACCAAGCGCTGAACCATGAGGGTCAGATTATCCATGCGCCTATTTTACCCGGCTCGATTGGTTATAACCCAGAGGTACGCAAATACAACTACGACCCCACGCTTGCTAGTAATTTCTTGAACGATAAAGGTTGGGTGTTTCCGGCCGTTGCTAAAGGAAGCGAACCACCGGCGCAACCGGTGCGGCAAAAAGATGGTGTGGAACTTGCGCTTTCTTTATCTACTTTGGATCAAGAAGAATATGTGTCGTCCGTGGAACTTATTAAAAAATATTGGGAAGCTGTCGGCGTGCGCGTGGAATTAAAAATCTATTCGGCAAAGGATATTCAAAAAAAGGTCATTGCCCCGCGCCAGTATGAAGCGTTACTGTTTGGAGAAATTGTCGGCGCCGACCCGGACCCCTACCCATTCTGGCATTCGTCGCAGAACCGCGACCCGGGGTTGAACTTGGCCGTGTTTTTCAACAAGCAAGTCGATCAGTTGTTGGAAGAAGCACGCCAAACCGACAACGCGGAACAACGCCAATTAAAGTACCTGCACTTCCAAAATATTTTGGCTGACGAACTTCCGGCAATCTTCCTTTATAATCCAACGTACACCTACCCTGTTCACAACGAGGTGAAAGGGATCGATGGCGGGTCGATTAATATTTTGTCCGATCGGTTCTCGACCATCGGCGATTGGTATATTGAAACGTCGCGTCACTGGGAATGGAATCAGTAATGAGTAGTTCGTAATTAGTAGTTGGTAGTTTGGGGAAAACTTTGCTAGATGATTTTAAAAAATTCTACCTTGCGCTAAGTACTCATTACTAAATACTCAAGACTCAAACTTTGCGAAGCAAAGTTTACGGGGATGTGGTGAAACTGGCATACACGCTAGCTTCAGGAGCTAGTGAGGGCAACCTCGTGGGAGTTCAAATCTCCCCATCCCCACAACTATTTCAAGCGCGCCGTATGGCCGCCTTATTTAAAAAAATAACGGAGTATATTTTATGATGACAACTAAAAGACCCCATGGCAAAAGGCCATCAAAAGAACGCTTTCGGGAACGACGATTTAAGAGTGTGTTTCAAGAAACACGGCCGGTAACAGAACTGCCAGACCCCAAAGGCACGCGGATTATTGTGTTGGGCGGCGCCGAAGAAGTGGGCCGCAATATGACCGTTATCGAAACCCGCGACGATATCGTGATTGTTGACTGCGGTTTGCAATTTCCCGAAGAAGATATGCCGGGCGTGGATTACGTCATTCCAAACATTTCGTATTTGCGCGGTAAAGAGAAAAAAATCCGCGGCATGATTATTACGCACGGGCACTACGATCACATTGGCGGCCTGCCGCATATTACGCGTCGGTTGTTGAACCCGCCAATTTACGGCACACGGCTCACCAACGCCATTATTGCCAAACGCCAAACCGATTTTCAAGAATACGGCGACATTACGTTGCGTGAAATTGACCCGGACAAATCTTTAACCCTCGGCCACCTGACCATTGATTTTTTCCGCGTGAACCATAACATTCCGGATTGCGTGGGCATGGTTATTCATACACCCGACGGTAGTATTATGCACACGGGTGACATGAAGTTCGATCATACGCCGGTCATGGACAAACCCGCCGAGCTGGGGAAAATGGCGCGCTTGGGCGAGCAGGGCGTAGACTTATTGCTCTCTGATTCGACCAATGCCATGAAAGCCGGGCATCAATTGTCCGAACGCGCCATTGGCAAAGAATTATTCCGTGTTTTTGAAGAAGCCGAAGGGCGCATTATTATTGGGACGTTTGCCTCGCTCCTTTCCCGCGTGCAACAAATTTTGTGGTTTGCCGAACAGTTAGACCGCAAAGTCGTTGTGGAAGGTTACAGCATGCGTAGCAATGTGGAGATTGCCAAAGAGTTGCAATATTTAGACGTTAAACCCCGCACGTTGGTTTCCGCGCAACAAGCGTTAAAAATGCCGCCGGAAAAAATTATTATTTTGGCAACCGGCGCACAAGGCGAAGACCGGGCCGCGTTAATGCGCATTGCCAATGGCGAGCATCGCTTTTGGAAAGTGGAAAAAGGTGACACGGTGGTGTTTTCTTCGTCTGTTGTTCCGGGTAATGAACGCAGTGTGGTGCGAGTTCAAGATAACTTACTGAAGCGCGGAGCCCATGTGTTCCATTACCAGATGATGGACATTCACGCGGGCGGTCACATGCAATACGAAGATGTGAAATTGTTATTCAACTTGGTGGACCCGCATTTTATTGCGCCAATTATGGGTGAACACCATATGTTGCGCTCTGCAGAAAAAGCCGCATTAGAGTTGGGCTGGAATCCGGAGCAAGTGTTAATCACGCTGAACGGCCAAGTAATGGAAATGGTGAAAGGCCATGTGACGTTAACCGACAAGCGCGTTCCATGGGATTATGTGTTTGTGGACGGCTTGGGCGTCGGCGATGTGTCGAACGTGGTATTGCGCGATCGTCAGCAGATGGCCAAAGAAGGCATGGTCGTGATTATTGCTTCCATTGATGAAAACGGAAAATTGGTGGGCTCGCCAGATATTCTTTCGCGCGGATTTGTGTACATGAAATCCAGCAAAGATTTAATAGACGAAACCCGCAAACGCGTGGAAGACATTTTGCGAACCGACGGGCAGAAATCGTCAGGTAGTGACGTATACCTAAAAAACAAACTGCGCGATGACATTGGATTATTCTTGTTCGAAAAAACCGAACGCCGCCCCATGATCCTCCCGGTGTTTATTGAAGTTTAAAGCGCATTGTCAAACACTCGGTGTTTGACAATTGGCCAAAACTAAGCTTTTGCCAAATTCTAAATCTCCCGGCCCCACCTAATTGCTTAGATGGGGCCGATTTGGTTACTTGCGCGTCATGCGCTTCACCCACTCTTCGACGACATCGGTCAGGCTCAAACGAGCAAAGACGATATCAGCACGGTGAGCTATCGCGGCGAGGAGCTTGCGTCCCTCGTTCTCTGCCTCCTCTGGCGTCAGTGGCGGCCCCTCATATCCGCGCTGAAACGCCTTTCTCATCCGCTCTACCAACTGCGGGTCCCCTTCCTCCTGTGCGAACTCCTCGATGAGACGCATGATGTCTTCGAGGTCCTCTGGCGTAAGCCCATCTGGCGTGCTTTCAGCCATCGCTTCCTCCTTGTGTTTCACGAGGCAACCTTCTTTGACTGTACAAAAACTGTAGATATCGCCAATATACTACCGAATATCCCTTTATATATTGCTAATTATTCGCTAATATTATATAGTAAATCTGTCGAGATATTTTCTACAACTTTATGCTTCACCAAACACTTCGAGCTATTGGGTTCTCGGATAAAGAATCCAACATCTACCTTGCCCTTATTACTTTAGGCGATGCCACCGCGGCACAACTTGCCAAACACACGCAATATATCCGCGCAACTGTCTATGATATTCTTGAATCTCTTATCCATCGGGGTGTGGTGAGTAAATACAAAAAAGGCGCAAAAACGCATTTTCAAGCGCTTGATCCGCGAGAGCTCATTCATTATTTAGAGCGCGAGGCACGCGAAAAAGAGCGCAGCTTCCAAAAGCAGAAAAAATTAATGGAAAATGTGCTGCCAGAATTTTTATCTTTGCAAAACTTCCACACCACACGGCCAAAAGTTCAATTCTATGAGGGAGAAAAGGGCTTGCGTGAAGCTTATGAAGACTCCCTAACATGCAAAGGGAAAATGTTAGCGTATACCAATGTCCAAACCATGCTCGAAACATTACCCAACTTTTTCCCCGAGTATTTTCAACGTCGAGCGAAAAAGAAAATTCCCATTCGCGCTATCTTTGTACAAAACGAAGTGTCGCGTGCGCGCGCCACCCTGGAGCGCCACGCACTACGCGAGACAAAATTTTTACCAGATCCAACCCTCACCTTTTCACCAGAAGTAAAAATCTATAACGATAAAATGTTGATTGCGTCATGGAAAGAAAAAATGGCCGTGATTATTGAATCCAAAGAATTCGCGGATTTACAAAAAATTATTTTCCAGCTTTTGTGGGATCGATTGGGAAAATAAACCCATTGTCGTGTTTAAGAATACAATACCAAGCACCAAGTGTTTGGTATCTAGCGCTCGAGTCTGTTTCTTATGCTGATTTCAAAAATGGGAGTGGTGGGAGGGCGGCACAAAGGCTACCGCCCTCCCTGTTGAAGCTAGACGATTGGGGGCCGGACCCGTCTCCGCAGAGGGATCCGTTTTACCGGCTCGGCCGGCGGCTCGCCATTAGGCGCGAGCCAAGCTAAGATGACGCCCCGGCACGTCACTGCCTCAACACTTTAACTGCACTCCATCTCTTTTCTCTGTCAAGCACAAAAACTGTCCAACACTTTAGTGTTTGCCAGATTGAGCGAGGCATTTCCATATATCCTTAAAATTGATCAATTTCTAGTAGAGCGAATCCTCATAATTTGCCAATAATAAGGATTCAAGTTTGCTACTTGTACAACCTTCGATATGGTTTAAATGCGAAGATTAACAAAAGTCACTTGCCGCTCCAGTGTAAGAAGCGTTTTTCTATAACAACAAAAAGCAGGTTTAGAAGATAACCTAAAATTCCTGTTAGCAGAATAGTGGCATACATAGCCGGGATTTCATAGGTGATTTGGGCATCAATAATTCTTCGCCCTAGCCCAACGGTTGTCCCAATAAACATTTCCGTGACAATAATGACGATCAACGAGAGACTCACGGCGCTTCGCAAACCCACAACTGTTTGCGGTAAACTTTCCCAGAATAAAATCCAGCGGAAGATTTGCGTTTTTCCTGCGCCCATCAACTGAGCTGCCAATAATCGCGATTTCTTTGTATGCATCACGCCATACGCCGTGTTAAAAACAATTACCAGAACCGAGGTAAACGCGGCCACGGCAATTTTTGATTTATCGGTGATGCCAAAGAGTAAAAGAAAAAGCGGGAAAAGCGCAGTTGCTGGCGTAGAGCGAAAAAAATCAATCATAAACTCCACACTGCGGTAAACCTTTTCTTTACTACCTAGCACAAGCCCCAATGGCACACCAATAAGGGAGGCAATCCCAAAAGCTAAACCAACACGTTTCACGGTTGCAAAAAAATCGTTTGTCATGCCACCATATTGGAAAAGCTCTACTAATTTTCTTATGGTTAAAAAAGGGCTGGGTAAGAAAAAAGTATCAACAAGCTGAACTCTTGTAACAAAGGCCCATAGCGCAATGAAAAAAACCGGGCCAATAAGGTAGGCGCGTTTCATACGTGGGCGACTTTTTGAAAAATTGAAAGCACCTTATCCTTCAAATCATCGAACTCCGACGATTTTAGCGATTCAATCGTTCGCGGGAAAGGCAAGGGGTTATCAATAACCGCAACAACTTGTGTAGGTTTTTGGGAAAAGACGACAATCTTTTGAGCCAGATGCACCGCTTCTTCAATATTATGCGTTATTAAAGTAATGGTTGGTTTAAAAGCGATATAATATTTTTGCAAAACCCCGCGTAGACGTAAATTATTTTCGTAATCCAGCGCCGAGAAAGGTTCATCAATAAAAAGAAGACTCGGCCGTGTTATAAGTGCGCGGCAAAAAGCTAGCATTTGCTGCTGCCCACCACTTAGCTCATACGGATATTGCTGTAAGTTTATGGGTAATCCCGTAAAGGTAAGCAGATCGTGAATGTGGCGTTGAATCTGTTCTTTGCTATATTTTTGAATCTGAAGCGGCAACGCAATGTTTTCGGCATTCGTTTGCCATGGCAACAACGACTCGCGGTAATTTTGGAAAATGTAACTAAAATGGAACGGATGGAATTCTTTTATGGAAAATTCACCGCTATCTTTTGGAAGAATTCCCGACAAAATATTTAATAGCGTACTTTTCCCCGAACCATTTGGCCCAACAATCGCGGTAATGATTCCCTCTTCAAAATCCGCACTGAAATTTTGAAAGACTTCAGCGCCGCTAAAGGATTTTTTTAGGTTTTGAATAGAAATACTCATTTGCCGGTATGTCTCAATTCGTAAATCTTAAATTTCGTACGCTGTAATCCGCTTTTCACGGCTTTTTGTTCTGTGATGTTTACTATTTCAAAACCATAAGCTTGAGATCTTTTCCCCGGATCGTTATCGATTCGGCTGTCACGGTAACCCGCCATGTTCATAAATAGCAGAATGTACAATGAATCCTCATAGGAGAAGCGTGGCGCTTGTGCTAAAAAATTTGCAATAAGAGTGGTTCCGCCGAGCATCATCCGCGTCCATGGTTTTCCATAAAGAGCGCGTGCGGCAAAGAAGGGATGATTAAAAATGAGCACATCAGCTTTCGGGCGGTCACCATAGTTCTTAAACAAATCACTACAGAACGCTTCGCATATTGCGCTAAGTCCCAGCCTTTGAATATTTCGCTTGGCATTTGCAACCGCTTTTTGGTCCACATCCATCATCAAAACCTTTTTTGCTCCCAATAATCCGGCAACAATACCCAAGATCCCACAACCTGTTCCCATATCCACAACAACTTTGTCATAAACAAGCTGTGGTCGTTCTAATAAATACTGCACCATCTGCAAACCGGAATTCATCATTCTTGGATTTGCAACAAAAGGATCGATCTCAATAACAAATCTTTCTTGATCAATAGGAATAGCAATACGATCAACACCTTTCCGTTTTTCATAAGCCGCAATCTGCCGCTGTACTTGTTTTTGTTGTTGGTTGTTAAGCATAAATCTTATTGCGAAGACGAATACAAAAGTTTTTCAAAATCTATGCGCCCGCCAACAACGCCAAAGGTCGTGAAGATGTCATAAAATTTCTGCACCGCGTCAATATCTTCTTGAGTGAAATCGCTATAAAACGTGAAAGTGGAAATAGGTACTTTCGCAATCGCAACATCATCAAGAGCGGTATAACCTTTAAGATACAGACGCGCGGCATCGGGATCGGCGTTTATTTCGTTAATAGTTTGTTCAAAAACGTCTAAAACTTTTTTTGTGGTGTTTGGGTTTTGTGCAGCAAAATCTTCACGCACAATTCCTGCGCCGGCGTAAAAGGGGTCAGCAATATAGCGCGTTGTCACATGGTCAACAATTTCTTTCCCGATATTTTTTGACTTCACAATCGTCGGGATGGGTTCAATGCCTAATAACGCATCTACTTGGCCTATTGCCAAACTTTCTGCCTGCAAACTTAAGGCAATTTCCACAAGCGTAACATCTTGATCCGCGATTAAATTATTTTTCGCCAAAATATCACGCGCAATGGTTCGCCATTGAATGCTTCCGGCAACAATGCCTAATTTCTTTCCCTGCAAATCTTCAAACGAACGAATCATGCTGTCGTTTTTTACCAAAATCGCATCGTTTTGAATGAGGCTTGTGCCTCCGCCAGCCGCATAAATTTTTAATTTTCCGGGATTTTTAAAATCCGCGATTCCGGTGATTCCCATGGCGCCACTTGGCGAGGAAAAATCTACCTGTCCTTGAAGCAAGGCGTCGATGATTTGATTCGGCGCTTCGAACTTTACCATTTCCACATTCAGACCCGCTTCTTTAAAATAGCCTTTCTCTATAGCAAGATATAACGGCAACCCCTGCACAACGGGCAAGTTTGCAATCTTCACGGTTGTTGTTTCTAAAACTTCTGCTTCTTTTGGCAATGATTCTGGTGAAAGATAGAATTTCCACGCGCCGGCGGCCACAACAACTGCAAGCGCAATAAAAAGAATAAAGTTGGTTTTCATACTATTTTGAGCTATTGATTAATTTCCGATCATGGTATATTATTCATGTTGAGTGGCAAAGGCAACCACTGATGGTTATTCACCACCATATATGTATCAAGAAATCTTACAATCCGCTGGTCTTAGCCCAAATGAAGCAAAAATCTATGAGGCATTATTGAATTTGGGCGAATCCAGTGTCCCCCAAATTTCGATTAAAACCGGCATTAATCGACGCAACGCCTATGACACCATTGAGCGTTTAGTGGCCAAGGGGTTATGCTTCCCTATTTTTTCCAGCAAAGACAATAAATACAGCCCAGTAGATCCGGGAAAGTTGTTAGAAATCCTAGGAGAAAAGCAACAGAAAATTCAAGGCATTATGCCCGAGCTGGAATCCAAATACCAAAAACAGCAGTCACCAGAAGAGGCGTATATTTACCGCGGGTTGGAGGGGCAAAAAAATGTGTGGCGCGATTGTTTACGTGTGGAAGAAACGGTTTATGCGGTAGGGGCAAACGCGGCGTGGTTTGACCCGCGCATGGAAACATCAGCAAAATCCTTTTTTAAAGAGGCGAACCGCAAGAAAATGAAGTTTATTGAACTTTTTAATTATGAAGCGGTACAAAAGATTCCCAACTTCCCCAAACATTTTCTGGGCGAATTAGAATATCGTGTTTTGCCACAACAATATTCCACCGATTCCATTATCAATGTCTTTGGTGATTACGTGGTCACCTATACCGGTTGTCGCATTTTGCGTATCGATGACAACGCCGTGTTCTTTGTGTTGCGTAGCCGCGCTCTTGCCGACAGCTACCGTGTCTGGTTTCAGGCACTGTGGCAGGTGTCGAAGCCTTAAGGCATTTTTTGGCCAAAGCTAAGCTTTTGCCGTATTTAGGCAAGAGCTAAGCTCTTGCCAAATCGCTCACAGCCGCTTGACACGCCACACAATTAGGTATAGTTTCAGCGTATTCATCCTAACTTTTTTCTCTATGAGAAACGTACATATAAAAAGTTTTTGGTTCAGTGTGAAGGGCAATATTTTAAAATCGCTCGCATTGGGCGTAAGTGTGGCAGTTGTTACTATTTTCAGTATTGCAGGATTTCCGACAGACCGCATAAAGCAAGCCGCGGCGTCAGAAATATTGGAACCGGCGTGGACAAGAGAGAACCCGCTGACGCAAAAAGTGGTGGACTCCGGCCTTCTGGTTGTTGATGACACTTTGTATATTAATTCCGCGTCAACGAGCAGGGACACCAACGGGGTGATGCTAACGGCACTGAATGCCACAACCGGCGCTGTGCGATGGTCGTCGTTCTGCTGCAAATTTGGATTCGGCACTCCACAAGTTATGCCACTTCTTCTTTTAACCAACGGCGGGGATCGTGAGATCTTGCAAACCTATGTGATGCGGCCGCAACTTTCCGGAAAAACATATATCAAAGGACAGCGGTATACTTTGGATGGGCAGAAACTTGGAAACCCCGTGACGCTCGTTGAGCGCGACGATCCAAGCTACGACAAAGTGTTTAATGAGTATTTCCTGCTTCCTATGAACGAAAATGAAATGATCGTGGTTTTCGAAGAACCCGTAGCCGAACCGTTTTCACGAGATATAACGTATCAGCGTATTGCCATGAACGGCACGCCTCTTGGCGATCCGGTGACGGTGGCCTCTGCGGTTCCATTTGGTTCTGATCTTGCCGCAACGTTCGATCCGCAAGCCGGGCGGCTAACGGTCTTATGGAACGAATATGACGGATTTTATCTGAAGCAATACGATACGGCCGGAAACGTCACCACAGACCGAACGCTCTTCTACGAAAGACCGCTTGATTACTTTTGGATTTCGGTAAACACGTTGGATGCCGTTTCTTTTGATGGTAGCCATACGCTTGTTGCTCTCAAAGAGCAGGTGAGTAATAATGTTGGCAATGTTATGACGTTCCGCGTAAACACCGACGGCACATTTACCGAACCAGTCGCTACGCTGGCAACAGACGCGAAATATCGAGCAACGATCATAAAGAGTCCAACAGATCCAAATCGCGCACGCATTGGTTGGAAGAACGTCTATTTTTCTTCTGCGGATGTTGATGCGAATGGCACGTTCACTATGGGAACACGAGTTGACTACAACGCGTACGGGCCGTATCAGACATTTACCGTTGACGCGCAACACCGCATGTTTTGGGTGTACTCAAAACCCTATACCTATCACGGCACAGCCGATATGTATAAGTTGACGTTTTAATTGAAGCACAAAAACTGCACAAAAAGAGTCGGCGTCGTCCGGCTCTTTTTCATTTACATTTGTATGAATGCTAGTCTGTCCGTTTTAAAATGAATTCGCCTTTCAGAATGGCGGCGCGGATGGAAGGGTCGCTCCAATCTGCGATCTTTTTTAAGATTTCGTTTTTTTGTGTTTCGTCGGCAATTTGTGGCTGGCTGCGCGTAGACGTTAACGGAATGAGTTTTGCCGTTACAGTCTCTTCTTCTAACAAAAGATTTACCGCCAACATCTCTTGGGTGTCGCGCGAAAAATATTGATCAAAAATAAAATTGCCGAGGGAATAAAAAATCATATGGTCATTGTACAGTTCCACAGTTTGAATCACATGCGGGTGATGACCAATAACCACATCGGCGCCCGCATCTACCCATTCATGCGCAAGTTCGCGTTGTAAGCTTGATGGCGTATGCACATATTCGTTTCCCCAATGCACAAATACTATCACATTACCGTTGCTATTTTTTTGAATTTCGCGCGTTATGGCATCAGCATCAAGACTGCGCACCGCGGCATTGGCACCAATCCATGTTATCGGCATTCCTTCGATTTCTTCTGCTAACACCTGCTCGCCATCCTGCACCGGATCGCCAAAAAATGAGATGCGATTTTGTGCGAGGACGGATCGTGTATTATCTAAACCTGCCTGACCTTGATTCAGCGTGTGATTATTTGCAAGCGAAACATGCGTAATACCCTGACGCGCTAAAAGTGGTGCAGTATATTCGGGGAACCGGAAAACAAGAGAATCATCTGGTGTTCTTGGCCCGTCTTGAATCGGCCCTTCAAGATTGGCAAGCACGACGTCGTGACTGTCAAACAAATCACCAATTTTTGCGAACGGATAGTCTTCGCCATTTTTCTCCATCAATGTTTGCACATAACGGCCGAGCATAATATCGCCAACCGCAAGAATCGAAATCGGTGGTGCAACCGTTTCTGATTCGGGGAAAGTGTCTAGAGGGATTGTGTTAGATTCTGTCTCACTATTATTCACGTTGGAATTTGTCTCATTCTCCACCACGTTCGTTACCGTCCGTTGCGATGTATACCACAAAGCCGCAACCAGAAGTCCACTGGCAAGCACCAAAAAAGCCGCGGAAAAAAGAATTTTTTGGGTGGAGTTCATGTGCGAGTTTTAATCTTGCTAAATTACTCCCTAAACACCAATTAACCCTGCAATAAAAATAACCATAACTTTATGGTAGCAAGAAAGGGCTACTTTTGCTAGAACTCATCTTAAAAATAATCTTCCGGCCGAATAACACGCCCTTTGGCCTGCAACACATTCAGGACTCGTCGAAATAGTCCCACCATTCCTCCTCATCCTTCAAGTGTTTCGGCGCAAAGGGCATCTGAAATACCAAGAAAGCTATTTTTGAGATGAGCTCTAGAAAATCTTTGTGCAGTATTCTTGAATTAGTCCGAACGCATTTCGCCGCCTGCGGCGGCGAGGAACCCCCCCCGCGAAAATTCGGAAAGGCGACGGAGCCGCACCGCTGACAATTTCAAGTTTTTCTTTGGCGGCAACTAATTCGGGTGCGCAAAGCGCACGCCACTAATAATAACAAAAAATCAATGAATACTCATCTTGTAATCAAAATCCGCGTCAAAATCTTTATAGTTGCAGGTCAGCTCTTCTCCTTTTTCTATATCTCTATCTGCAACATCAAGTCCTTCTTCGTCGTCGGGAGAATCCACATCTATAGAGTTTGGTTCGTCCGAGTGATTAAAGAAACGAGCGTCATCAAAGCACAAAATATATTTTTGGGTACGAGGATTCAAATATGCGTATTTTAAAAATTGTTCTTTCGCCGACTCGGAGAGGTTACCAAGTTCGTCTTTACCAACTCGAAGGTCAAAACCTGTCTGAAATTTCCAAATTATTGTTCCTTTTTTAATAAATTGGTCGGCGAAAAGTCCAATGCCGTTTATTTTGCTTTGCCCAATTTTAGTTTTTACTAGGAGCATAAAATATTATGATAAACAAATTTATATTGATTTTCTCTGTACAAATTTATACAAATATCTTTAGTGAGAATGGAGATGCTAGTAAGTTTTTTGTTGGATTCCGGTCGCTGGGTTATTTTAAGATGTGCCGAGGGCGGGACTCGAACCCGCACGGGATTGCTCCCAAGGGATTTTCATACTACTTCGATTTTCATCGCCCACGCTTTTTACGTGGTTCGTAGTCTGGACTCTCTCTTCTCCATATGCTTGTGACACGTAGGAGGAGGCCGTTAAGTCTCTACACCTGCCCTGCACCGTACGGTACGGGGATTGGCTCGGGATTACCTCGACGTGACGTCAGGGCTTCCCCGAATTTGACCTCATTCACACGGAGCGTTTCCGCAACCGGTGCTCATATTGTTAAAGTCCCTCGTGTATACCAATTTCACCACCCCGGCTTAAATAAGCTACCGCCTAGTATAAAGAAAAGGGTGATAAATATCAAGTCTCTTTTAATAGAAATTTGACATCCGGATGAAAAAAATGTCTTAAATGTAAGATTGCCTTACATTATTCAAATGGAATCTATACTAAAACCAGACGACGTTGCGGAACTCTATTCTCATAAGACGAAGACCGAAAAAGCCCCGATGAAAATCGGGACCTTCGCAGGTTGAAGTCGTGATTTCGGCGCGAGAGCGGGAAACGGGGATCGAACCCGCGACCTTAACATTGGCAATGTTACGCTCTACCACTGAGCTACTCCCGCATTAAATGATTCATTTCTAAACTCTTCTACCCAAGCAACAATCTTTTCTTTGTTGGCTCGATTCGTAATAATAGTAGCTTCTATTCCGTATGTCAATATCTGGTCGAAGTTTCTAATCTAATTTCTGCAAAAGCTCAACGTGCATTTTTTTGTTAGACGCAACCAACGTTGTGCTTTCGGGTGTCCAAAGTTTTCCATTGTGCTGCGTTATGGCGCCACCCGCCTCTTTTACCTGCAACACACCCGCGGCAACGTCCCAAAGATTCAATGGCGCAAAAAAGATGCTGGCGTCAAATCGGCCGCAGGCAACGTAGGCAAGCTCTAGCGACGCCGAACCCAAATGCCGCATGCTCGAGGCATGATCGCTGAAACGCTCCATGGCATGAAACGATTTCTTTTTAGAGGTGGGTTCATGCGAATACCCATACGCCAACATAGAACCGGAAACCGTTTGCCGCCCCGAAACATGCATGGATTTTCCATTCAATGTTACGCCTCGCCCTGCGGCCGCAATAAATTTTTCATTCAGAATCGGCGCATACGTCATGCTCCACACAATGTCGGTGTCCTCAAAAAGCGCGAGCGAAACCGCAAACAGGGGAATATGCGCAATAAAGTTGCTGGTGCCATCTATGGGGTCTATAACCCAACGCCTGACACCCGGTTTATCGGAAAGCGGACTTTCTTCGGAAAGAATGTCGTCGTTAGGAAAGTGCTTAACCAATTCCCGAATAATCATATTGTTGGAATCGATATCGATTTTGGTGACACGCTCGTTTTTTTTCTTCATGGTAAAATCCACGGCTTCCAATTTGCCGTAGTGCTTTGCCACATATTTGCCCGCAACCAAAACCGCTTTGGTTGCTATACGTATTTCGCGCTTATCAAGCATAACCGTAGTATACCAAAGAATAAGTCTTTGGACTATTTTTGGGGTTCGGGCGTTTTTTCTTTTTCCGTAGCATGCGAAAGAAGCGATGTAAAAACTTTCCGATACAATATCATATTGCGCGTATATTGCCGGTAATGATCGTTGTCAAATTGTTTTTGCAAATCCGGGTATTCTTTGTACGCGTCCAATATTTTTGCAACTTCCTTTTCGACTTCATCATCCGCAACGGTTAAGTTTTCTTGTTTTGTTACGGCGCGCGCAACCAACGACGATTTTACCCGCTGCTCAGCTTGCTCACGAAACTCTGTGGCCAGCTCTTCTTCGGTTTTCTTTAAGTGTTTTAAGTAATCACCAAATTCCATGCCGCGGCGCGACGCATTGCTTTTTAATTCTTGAATCATTTCCTCAACTTCGGATTTAATCAACATTTCGGGAATGTCAGAAAAAGTTGTTAGCGCAACCAATTGCTTCATAGCGTCGATTTCTTGACGCTCTCTGGTTTTTTGCTCCCGCTCTTTCTGAAGATTATTTTTGATTTGATCTTTTAACTCTTGCGTATTTTGAAACTTCCCAACGCTTTTGGCAAAGTCATCGGTTAATTCGGGCGTCGCCATTTCTAACACTTTCTTCACAGTAATTTTAAAATCCGCCGGCTTGCCTGCCAAACTTTTTTCATGGTATTCCGCGGGAAAATTTAAGGTAAACTCCCGGTTCTCTCCGGCCGAAAGCCCCACCACTTGCTCTTCAAAGCCAGGAATCATCATGCCCGCGCCTAAATCCACAGCGTGGTCGCTCGACTGCCCGCCTTCAATCGGCACATTGGCTTGAAACACATTAAAATCTAAAGACACGCGGTCGCCCATTTTTGCCGGGCGCAACACTTCTTTTTCCGTCGCGCGTTTTTTGCGCAAATCCACAATGACGTCGTCAACCTCTTTGTCTGTGACGGCGGCGTTTTCTTTTTCAACAACTATTTTGGTCATGTCGCCAAGCGTCACCTGCGGCAACAGCGCAACTTTGGCGGTATAGATTAA
Source organism: uncultured Gammaproteobacteria bacterium (assembly GCA_964604315.1). Taxonomy (GTDB): domain Bacteria; phylum Patescibacteriota; class Patescibacteriia; order JACPL01; family CAZRYK01; genus CAZRYK01. The sequence continues at coordinate 43,733 of CAZRYK010000002.1, read as the reverse complement.
ATCGTTATTGGGCGCAATCTTTTTGATTTCAATTTCCGGCTGGGCAACCGTTTCTAACTTTTCTTGCGTCACCGCATCATAAAACGTCTGCGAAATAATTTCTTTGGATGCTTCTTCTAAAATGCCCTCCTCGCCAACCTGTTGTTTCACAACCGCATAGGGGGCGCGGCCTTTGCGAAAGCCTTTGATATTGATATTTTGCGAAATGCGCAGTGCGGCTTTGCTCAAAAATTGCACCAAATCCTCTTTGGGCACGGTGATTTCTAATTCTACCAAACCCTGGGGTAGTTCTTTTTTCGTGACGTGAATCATAGAAAATAAAGCTTTCGAAAATAATAAAACCGTTCTTTAGCAGAGGATTTATACCGTAAAAACTTCTTTTTGTCAACGCGTAATTTTAGAAGGTGTTGCGTCCCAGAGCATTTCGAAAATCGATTGAAACACGTCGACCATGGCAGGGATCTCGATGACCACAGCAAGAGAGGAAAGCTCGGCGCTGACAATTAAAACTTTGTCATCGTAAATATCCATGGTGCTACGAAAAGGGTATTTTTCCGACAAGAATCGCACATCGCGTTTTAAAATTTTGGCTTTAGGGCTCACGCTTTTAGAATCAGCGGTGAGCAGGAGACGGGTTCGAATACGATGCGCCGCGCGATCTTTACGAAACTGAATAAAGAAATCCGGATCTAAACCTTCCCAACCCGCCGCGGATCCAATAATCCGGTAAGCACGATTATGATAATCCTGTAAAACGCCACGGTAAAATTCCTCGAGCTCTTGTTTGGTTTCAATAAACCGCAAGCCCATATCGCGCGTTTCTTTTTTAGCCAAGGATTCTAATGTGGGAATAAGCGTGGTAAATGCGTTAAGTTTTTTTTCAAAAAGCGTCGCGACCCGCGCAGGCTTTACTGCATAATAAAACTGTTGACTTTTACGATAATAGAGCGTGACAAAGCCTTTGCGCGAAAGATTTTTTAAGATTGCATAGGCGGTCGTGCGTTTAAAACCGGTTTCACGCGCAATGCGGCTAGCCCGCGCTCCGCCGATTTTCAGCAACGCCAAATATACCTGTGCTTCTTGGGCCGAAAGCCCTAATGGTTCTAAGGTTTTTGCATTGGTGGGCATAAATGTGTCAAAATCTTTCGACATTCTATTATCTCTCTCTATCTTTATATTACTTTAGCTAAAAAGTCAACTCACATTGTTAAAGATGTTTGAATAACTAAGTCAGATATTTCAGTATAGCTTTAGATTAGTATTTCCTCCTATGAACCCTTTACCTAAAATAATTCCATCACTCGAGGCAATGCAAAAAGTTGTACGGTTAAATAATGCGGCCACAACCCCGCCATTTGCAGAAACCGTTGCCGAAGTCACGGAATTTTTACAAACCTATGGAGCGTTGCATCGTGGCGCCGGACCGTATGCGGACAAGACATCCCATGCCGTGGCGCAAGCAATCCAAACCATCAAAGATTTTCTGCATGTTGATGCCGAGCAGGAATTATTGTTCACGCACAATACCAGTTGCGCCATTAATGTGTTTGCTCGCATGTTATGCCTTTCCAAAGGTGACGTCGTCATAACCTCTTCGATTGAGCATACGTCCAACAATTTGCCATGGCGGTACAATACCGATGCAGAAATCGTGGAGGTTCGCACAAATGCCTCCGGCGCGTTAGACATGGCTCATTGCGAGCAACTTGCACGGCAATATTATGGCCGGTTGAAACTGATTGCTATTACCGGCGCATCAAACCTGACGGGTTATATTCCAGACTTACGACGTTTATCCGATATCGCTCATCGTAATGACGCGCTTTTGTTTATTGACGCGGCGCAACTTGCACCGCATCGACGCATCAACATGCAACGCGATGGTATTGACGCCTTGGCTTTTTCTGCACATAAAGTCTATGCACCTTTTGGAATTGGGGTTTTAGCGCTCCCAAAAAATCTTCTGCATCAGCCCCCGGTCGACCCCGCAGGCGGTTCTATTGATATGCTCTCCTCTTATAATCTTGTCTGGTCACCAGCAGAAGAACGCCATCAAAGCGGAACATGGAATGCCACTGGCATCATCGCTTTGGCCAAAAGCTGTGACATATTGACGCAAAACTTTACGGCGATTCAGGAACACGAAAAAAAACTTGTGCGGTATACGGCCGAAGCATTGCGCGCCATTCCAGAAATTACGCTGTATGTTGATTCGCAAAAATCTATTGCCGAAGATCGCATAGGAACTTTTGCGTTCAATCTTTCTGGATATCATCATGCGCTGGTGTCGGCTATTCTTGACCATGAATACCACATTGAAACCCGCGCTGGAACTATTTGTAATCATCGGCTTGTGCGGCGCTGGCTGAATATTTCAGATTCAGAGCAAGAAATGATCGAAGAAAAAATGAAACACGGCGACAGATTAGCGTCGTACGGAATTGTTCGCGCAAGTATTGGCTGTCATAACACGCAACAAGATATTGACGCGCTCACTAACGCCTTAAAAAACATTATCCAAAACGGCCCGCGGTTGCATTATACCCCAGACCCACTACATGAAACTTTTACTGTCTACTAACTACTATCTACCATCTGCTAACTTCTTCTATTTGGGTCGTTTGTCCACGATGCGCAGTTCTTTTAATTCTGTTTCCATGCCCAACTGGGTCAAAAGTTCTGGCAGTGAACGCATAAAAACTAGCGGCGTCACTTCTGCTTCTTGGTACACCGCTTGCTGAATCTGCTGGGTTAACAAATTTTCATCAACTCCGGATTTTGGCGCAACATAAATCACCACTTCATCTAAACCAAACGCATCGTTGTCTTTTTTGCGAATTTCCACTTGCCATTCTTCAATGTCTTTCATGCCCGAAAGCACAGGATAAAAATTATTCAAATTCACCAACTGCCCCTTCACTTTCGTTAAGTGGAATTCTTTCACCTCGCTTTTGCGCTGAATGTCCGGGTGAATGCGCGGCACCGTGCGGCCACAATACGGGCACGGCCGATATGTGATCCCTTTGGTTATATCGCCGGTGCGGTAACGAATAACGGTCGAGCCACGCCAATCTAAACCCGTATACACAATTTCGCCTTCTTCATCTTCACCCACCCGATTGCCGTTTTTGTCCACCAATTCAATGAACTCTATATCCGGATACAAATGATAGCCGGAATTTTCCGCGCATTGAATCCATGCGGTTTTGCCTTCGGTAAAAGCATAGGTAGCTAAAATCTTTACTTCCGGCGCGCCTAATTGACGCATGAGTTCCCGCACCTTTTCCCGCAACCCCGGACTTAACCGTTCGCCGCCAAAAATAATATGCGAAACGCGCGAAAAATCTTTGCCTTGTTGCACGGCTTCCCGCAACAAATAATACGCATAGCCCGGCATGAAGATTAACGCATTGGCTTTGGTGCGCTCAATGGCGTTAATAATCTTTTGCGTTCCCATCGATTTTCCGCCACCGGTTTGCAAGCTGGTCATGCCAACTTTTTCTAACGCGTGGTACGCTAACCAAAACGCTAAGTGCGGAGCGTACGGAAAACCGTTAATCGCAATCTGATCACGCGTTAAACCCGTGACGCCAAACATGCGGCTGCCACTTTCTTTCAAAAATTCCAAATCGCGCGCGGAATACGTAAATGCTGTCGGCGCCGCAGAACGGCCTGTTGTAAAATGCGTGTGAATGGGTTTGTATTCCCATTCAAGATCTTTTCGCACATCTCTTTGCGCCAACTTTTTTGCCAAGATTTTTATAAGCTCGCGCTTGGGCGCAATCTTACGAATTAACTTTTCGTCGGGCTGCAAAATAAAATCGCGCGGGCGGCCAGGCTCGGTGTCTGTGGGGGCAATATCCTCTTTAAAGGTAAACGGAATTTTGACTAAATCCTCTGTGGTTCGAATGTCGGCAAAACGCAATCCCTGGTTGCGAAAAAGCTTCCGATAATACGGAATATACGGGGCTTGATGGCGCATGAATGACGCCAGCTTTTTATTTTGTAAACTTCCAATTTCCTGTTTGGATAGATGCGAGACATGCTGCCAGGGATCCCACATAAGCGCTTCGTTAGAATCAATCCCCCTTATAATGTTGTCGGTATTCCTCCATCCACTGACGTTTGGTATAAACATACTCTTTGCCGCACAATTTGGCAATAGCTTGCATGACCTCTATGGTCACATCTGCGAGCAGTTCATAATTTGCGACTCTGCCGTCATACTTTGTAAACTCTATCGGTTCCCCGATGCGAATGTGTTGGCGCACTTCTTTTCGCTTCAGAAAATATTTGATGTTTTCGCGAATGCCTTCCATGTTTGGCCCACCATACATGCCAATGGGCACAATTGGCACTTTAGCCGCTAACGCTAAACGCACCATGCCGGTCTTACCACGGGCCAGATATTTTTCGTCTGTGTCGATGGTCTCCGGAAAGATGCCAACTAGCTCGCCTTTGTCTAAAAACTTTTTTGCGACCTCTAAACTGCGTGATCGGTTTGTTCTGTCTACCACAATCACTTCCGCCCACCAAATGGCCAGCGATTTAAAAAAGAGTTGCATGAGCCGACCGCCGCGATTCACGGGGTTGGAAAACACATGAATCTTTTTATTTAGCCGTCGTGTGAGCGGAGCCATTAAGATATACGCGTCAATGCTGTTGTCGTGATTGGCCACAATAATATACGGACGATTCTTTGGAAGATTTTCCATACCCTTAATACTGCCCGTAAAGCGATGCTCGGGGAGTTTTAAAAGCGAGTTGCGGGAAAAAATATAGGGCATAGTTAATAGGAATACGGTTTGTCGCAGAGCTCACTGATTTTTAGCATGAGCTCACGGGTTAACGTTGTCAGAAGGTCATGCGTCACGGTTTTGTTGCGGTGTTGGGAAAAATCTAAAGCCGGGCCAAATTTTACCGCGACCTCATTGCCGCGCAACACATAATTTTTGGCGGTTTCGCGTTTTGTCCATCCTGGCGGCCCAAAAAAACCTGTGGGAATAATCGGAACACCAGAAGCTAATGCCAAACGCACAGCACCGGTTTTGCCTTTTTGTAATTCCTTTTCGGTATTGCGCTGGCCTTCAGGAAAAATACCAATAACGTTGCCACGTTTGAGTTTTTGAATGGCCGGGTCTAGGGCTTTGGATTTATCGCCGTGAAGCTCCACCGGAATCATGCCTAAGTAGTTGGAGAGTCTATCGCCCAACGGACGCGTAACATCGTCTTTGGTTAAGAAAAAGATTTTACAATGCGTCTTGCGAACAAAAATGGAAAACAAAATCATGGGGTCTAAATAGCTCACGTGGTTGGCGGCAATAATGTACGCGCCCGACGGTGGAAGGTTCTGCCAGCCAGAAACGTGGCGGTCGAAGCGGCGACTAAAAAGGTCAAAGAATGTTCGTCGCATTAAAGGATAAGCCATAGGTAGAAGCAGTATCAGATAGCGATCGGCTTGCTGTACGGAATGAAGCATTGGATCCTCCGGCGATTCATTCCTTAACAGCAATCCGATCGCTACAAAATATTTATTTACTACTTTATTCTATCAATTCTTCCAGCGGCGAACAATGTTTGACAAAAGAAGGGGGGTTGGTTAAGATGTCTTTAGATCTTCGAAAAGACAGCATTAAGAGAGGACGTAGGGCTACTTCGCCCAGTGACGTCCCGCCAACCTGCCCGCATAGTGAAGCGGTAAGGTGGTAAAAGAAGTCCCCCGCGGGGATGCGCTCCGGAGCCGACAGTCGGCATTACTGGAGAATTAAAGCTTCACAAAAGGCTTGTTGTTCCCGCGTGCGGGAGCAAGAGGCCTTTTTCGTTTCGGAGAAACGACATGTACCCGTCGAATTTCTTGGCCGTGCAACGTCGGCTCGTGTCACTAAACGTCGATGCCTCCGAAGAGGAGATCTCGGCGATCGGCGAGTCGCTCCCGTTGCGCGGGATGCGACCCGATGACATGAGCCGTGCGTTTATCGAGTGGTTTCTCCGCGGTCTTCGGACCGCACAGGAGTACGCCGCCCGATGAACGGCCCGCAACGCGGGGAGGGGGAAGGTGGAGAAATCCTACCAACCCCCGCCCCGCGGCCAAAAACAAATCCCAGAGGGATCCGACCTCTGGAGGTCGGATCCCTTGTACCAAATATTCTTTCATGCTAATATAGTTTTATGGGCGTTCTACGAACACGCCCTATTTTTATATGCCAAGTAAATACCATATTCGATCATTTGTTAAAGATGGCTATTACCATGTTTTTAATCGCGGTTACGATAAAAATGACATCTGTCGCGACGAAGAAGATTTCCGAATGTTTTACCATCTCCTAAAATCTGCTGTAACACAACCAGAGCCAGACGCCATGCTCTACAGAAAAAACTTTTTTGGACTCATTAAAATTATTAGTCTTTCTCTGATGCCAAATCACTATCATATAGCCCTACAACAAACTCAAGAACGCGCACTCCCACATTTTATGCAATCTTTGATTTCTGCTTACACGATTTATTATAAGAAAAAATATCAACATGATGGCTCGCTCTTCGGAAAGAAATATAAGGCAATTCTTGTCCCGTCAGATGAATATCTTCTTCATTTAACACGATACATTCATCTCAACCCTCGTGACATTGGCGCGGATCCATTAACCTACCCCTATTCAAGTATTCATGCGTACATTCACGAGCAACAACCATGGATAGAGACAAAAATAATCTTTGATATTTTGTCGCGTTATACTGCGGCCGATGAGCCACCTGATTATCTTCACTTTTTTCAAAATGCCAAAAACAAGATCCGACCCCCAGAGGGGTCGGATCTCTAGAGGTCGGATCCCTTTTAAATTAAATCAACAGGGTCACCAGAAGTAAGGCGACAATGTTGATAATCTTAATCATCGGGTTAATGGCAGGGCCGGCGGTGTCTTTGTAGGGGTCACCAACTGTGTCGCCTGTGACGGCCGCGGCGTGTGCCAAAGAACCTTTGCCGCCGTGGTGCCCGGCTTCAATATATTTTTTGGCATTATCCCATGCGCCGCCACCCGTTGTCATAGAAATGGCTACAAACAATCCGGTCACAATGGAACCAATCAATAAACCGCCTAAGGCTACGGGCCCGAGGATCCAGCCCACCAAAATAGGAATCACCACGGGTAACAACGCCGGAACAATCATTTTCATAATCGCGGCTTTGGTAACCAAATCCACGGTGCGTCCATAATCCGGTTCCGAGGTTCCATCCATAATGCCTTTGTTTTCGGAAAACTGTCGGCGCACTTCTTTCACCACAGCTCCGGCGGTTTGCCCCACCGCTTCCATGGCCATAGCACCAAACAAATACGGAAGCAGGCCACCAATTAACAACCCCACTAAAACTAGCGGGTCCGAAAGTTCGAAAATCAAATCTTGCCCGCGTGCAGAAAATTCTTCTAAGTAACTTGCAAATAATACCACGGCGGCTAACCCTGCGGAACCAATGGCATACCCCTTGGTCACGGCTTTCGTGGTATTGCCCACAGCGTCCAACGGATCAGTAACATTCCGTACGCTTTCGGGTAGCCCAGCCATTTCGGCAATTCCACCGGCGTTGTCGGTGATTGGGCCATAGGCATCGATGGTGACCACAATCCCTGCCATGGAAAGCATGGACATGACCGCAATCGCTACACCATAAATATCTGCCAACTGGTAGGTTGCTAAAATGCCGGCCGCGATCACCAACACGGGCAAGGCGGTGGCTTTCATGGACACGCCTAAACCCGCAATCACGTTGGTGCCGTGGCCTGTTTCCGAGGCTTTGGCAATCGCCTGCACGGGTTTATATTTTGTTGCGGTGTAATATTCGGTAATCATGATCAATAACGCTGTCACCACCAAGCCGACTAACGCCGAACCAAAAAGTTCATTGGTGCTGTACAAACCGTTGTCAGCCATGACGCTATTGGTTACGGGGTAGAATGCAACGGCCGATAAAATTCCGGCAACCGCCAACCCCTTATACAGCGCGCCCATAATGTTTTGGGATTTACCCAAGCGAATGAACCACGTTCCAATGATGCTGGCAAAAATCGCAACGCCACCCAAAACCAATGGGAACAAAACGGCTTTGTCAAAATCCGGAAAAATCAGCGAACCAAATAACATGGCGGCAACAGCCGACACCGCGTAGGTCTCAAAAAGATCCGCGGCCATTCCTGCGCAATCACCAACATTGTCACCAACATTATCGGCAATCACTGCGGGGTTGCGCGGGTCATCTTCAGGGATTCCGGCTTCCACCTTCCCCACAAGATCCGCGCCCACATCTGCGGCCTTGGTATAAATCCCGCCACCCAAGCGAGCAAAAATGGAAATTAAACTGCCGCCAAAACCCAAACCAATAAGAGCGGTAATGTCTTTGGTGATGGCATAGTAGCCGGAAACACCAATTAACGCCAAACCCACCACCAATAAACCTGTTACCGTACCGCCGCGCACTGCAACTTTCAACGCTTTTTCTAAACCGCCTTTAGCAGCCTCCGCGGTCCGCACATTGGCGCGCACCGACGTTAACATACCAATGTAACCGGCGACAGCAGAAAGCACCGCGCCAACCAAAAATCCACCGGCTGTTTGAATATTCAATTGCCACCAAATGAGTAAAAATAAAATCACCGCAACCACGGCCACGGTTCGCGTTTGACGGTTCAAATACGCTTTCGCGCCCATTTGAATCGCCGATGCAATTTTTCGCATTTTCTCATCGCCTTCCGGAAGCGTTAAGACCATGCGAATCAAAATAACACCATACACAAGCGCAATGACGCCCGCGATGATGGCAAAGCTTAAGAAGGTATCCATAAAAACAAATTAAGGATGAATTTATTGTTGATCGTTTGAAGGTTGTTTGTCGTCGGATTGTTCCGCAGACTTTTCTTCGGCCTTTTCTTCGGGTTTTTCTGCAACCGTTTCTACTGCTTCTACCGCGGTTTCACTTTCGGCAGTTTTTTCTTCAGGCTGTTCAATTTTTTCATCAACCGACGCTTCGGTTTCTTTCTCTTCTTTAGGCGCGGCGGCCGACGTACCATCTTCTTTTAAGATGTCAATCTTCCACCCCGTGAGTTTTGCCGAAAGCCGCACATTCTGTCCGCTTTTACCAATCGCCAACGATAACTGATCTTCTTTCACTTCGGCCTCGGCGCGTTTTTCTTCGGGGTACAACTTTACGGACAGGACTTTGGCAGGGGACAGGGCGTTTACAATAAACTTCACCGGGTCGTCGTTATGCTCGATGATGTCGATTTTTTCTCCGCCCAATTCCGAAATCACAGTTTGCACGCGCGTACCCCGTTGGCCCACGCAACTTCCCACCGGGTCAATGCTGGAATCGTGGCTCACCACCGCAATCTTGGAGCGTATTCCCGCTTCACGCGCCACTGCTTTAATTTCCACGGTGCCGGATTCAACCTCTGGCACTTCCATCGTGAACAAAACTTTAACCATGTCCGGATGCGAGCGCGACAATAAAATCTCTGGGCCTTTGGGCGTTTGATTCACGGCCACAATATAAAACTTTAACCGTTGACCCGGGCTTAAGCGTTCGCCATAAATGGTTTCTTTAGGTGGCACTAAACCTGTTGCACGACCTAAGTCCACAATCACCAAACGGCCTTCTTGGCGTTGCACGTTTCCGGTAATTAAGGTTCCTTGCTTATCTTTAAATTCCTCGTAGACCATTTGGCGTTCTGCCTCGCGCAATTTTTGAATAATCACTTGTTTGGCGGTTTGTGCCGCCATGCGACCATACGCCGCCGGCACTTCTAATTCGGTGCGAATCACATCGCCTACCACAGCATCGGCTTTCAACTTTTTGGCATCCTCTACGGTGACTTCCCGACGGGGATCAAAAGGACGCTCTTCTTCCGAGAGCTCCACTATTTCACCGCGCTCGTCTTTTTTCTCAAAAGGTCTCATCATCTCTTTGGGCTCTTCGCCTTCCTTTATCTCTTCTTCAGGTTCGGGAATTTTGTCGGTCACGGTTTTTTCATCGAACACTTGAGACTGCCCTGTTGCAGGTTCAAACTCGACCACAATGTTTTGGTTTTTTTCGCCAAAATCTTTGCGGTAGGCAACAGCCAACGCCGCTTCGATGGTTTCGATAATCGACTCGACAGAAAGATTTTTTTCTTCCGCAATTTGTTGAATGGCTTTTTGGATATCGGTTGACATAATGTTTTTTTAGAGTGAAAAAAAGAGCATCCTATGAAGGATACTTGTGTCTAGTATAGAAAACCCGCCGCCGCCTGTCAAGTTTTCCATTTACAGGTTTCGAACTTGTACAGGTTCGGAACCCGTAACAACAAACATCCCCGGGGGACGCCCAGGGATGTTTTGAAAGTCGGAACTAATACGAAGAACTTGACGGTGGCGGAGGTGGGGGTGGGGGAACATCATCCTTCGTTTCCGTTGTCGGATTCGAAGAATGGTCGCCGGTAAACACGGAGCGTGCTGTACCATCTGTTCCTGTTTTCCCGCCGGAATTTCCGCGCAGGCGTAACGCCAAGATAATCACCAATACCGCAATCACCACAATCCACGTCACGAGCGCGGAACGATCATTGTTGTCATCGTCCGCGTCGTCGGTTGTTGTGGCTTCTTCATTGGTATTGGTTTCTTCATCCGTATCTTCTGTGGCGTTGTCATCTTCGTCGGTTGGCGCAACATCATCGGAATCGTCTGCTGTATCATCTTCTTCGCCTAACACCACTGCATCGTCGTTTGCGCTTTCCGTGGTTTCATCTTGCGAAGATTCGTTTGCTGTTTCCGATGGTTTTTGCGCGCCTTCGGACGTCGTCGTGTTTGCTGTGCTCACTTTCGGCTTGGAAACCGTAAAGTCTACATCGTCCGAATGCATGCTTGTTCGACCAAGAGAGTCTGTGGCCACTGCATAAACCATGTGCGTGCCTTCGGAAAGCGCCGCGGTTTGCAGGGCAAAATCATCCACTTTTACAGGGTCGCCTTGTACCGTCACTTTTCCTTGGGACATTCCATCAACAAACACTTCTACCGTCGTATTGCCGTAGGTTAACCCTACAACAAGAGGCTGAAGCGATTGTGAGGCACGTACAACAGGCGTCAGAACGGTTGGCGCTGGCAATTTTTCCGCCACAAGAAATGCGATTTCTTGCGTCGGCATGCTGCGCTCACCCGTTTCCGGATCCTTTGCCCGTGCGTGGTAGGAATGCCCACCAGGAGTTAACGGTAAAAACGGCGTGTAATAAAAACTGTCCGTTACCGAATCACTCTCTTGGACGGTTGCCCATCCATTGAAGCTACCGTCAATATGGATCTCGACCAATAATCCACTTGTGACCCAACCGGTAATCACCGGACTACCGTCAGGCACCACCGTACCCTGTGCTGGGGCATTGAGGGTTGGTGTCGGCACAACCATTGTTGTGTCTGCAAACGACACCGGGGTGGCAAAACCAAATGCAAAAGAAACACAAACAGCGCTGGCGACTACGCGCTGCCATGATCTCTTTGCTTGCCCCGAAGAAAGAAATCGCATCGTGATGTTCTTTTAGTGATCTTTCTTTTCTCTTCTTTTTGTTTCCTCCTCAACGCAAAGCCTTTTTAGGTTAGCAAAAAACGGGCTTACCGTCAAATAAAAGAAAGCGATATTTTCCCCATTAAAAGATGTTCGCGCGCTAAGGCCTTGTCCATAAATAACCTTCCCAATTTCATCTCATCTTTATGCCATCTTTGATCAGAAAAAATCTTCACAATAGCTCGCTATTCTTCAGATTTTATTCTGACAAATCTGGCACAAATATGAGCGAACTTGAAAACGTTATTTATGGACAAGCCCTAAATTCCAACGCGGCGGACCATCTTGTGATCCGCCGCAAAGGGCTTCCGCGCATCTGCGTTTTACCGACAGAGCGGGAAGCCCAAGGCCTAAGGGAGGTTGTCGATACCCTCGAGGCGGATTCCCCGCCTCTCGGCTTCTGTGCGCGCTCTTACTATTGCGCGCTCATAATCTTCTGAACATTCGACGTCGAAGTCGAATCGAAAAAGAACTTCATCTTTCACCGCTTCGACTTCCTCCAGTACCCGAAAGTACGGGTAACACTGCCCGCCCTTGGTTCGGATGGCCAGAAATACATACCTCATACTACCTCCGTATCAGCGCCTTTTTCGCTGTGACTTTCACAACGAAAAGACGCGTTATCGTATGATATTGCCGAGAAAATATCTATCTTGTTTTGATCATTTTAAATAGACTATTGATTTTATTAGACTTCTTGAGTATAATAATCTTAAAAGTGTCGAATTCTCCGACAGATTATGCACAATGAAATAATCCAATCCTTGGGGGTGAGTAAACGCGCGGCCTCTCTTTATCTTGCAACTCTCCCCCTAGGAATCGCCTCTATACAAAAAATTGCCTCGGCAAGCGGCATAAAACGATCCTCGGTGTATGAACATATCGACGAGCTCCTTTCCTGTGGTCTGCTGGAAAAAGTCCCTATTGGCAAAAGAACCTATTATCAAGCTTGCGACCCCACCCGCATTGAGCAAAAGTTGCGCGACCAGCTCACAGACTTTCAAGAATCCCTAAAAGAAATGTCTCGGTTGCGCGATCAAACAGCCGGAAAACCATCCATTACGGTTTTTGAAGGCCGCGGGGGTTTGCGCCAGATTTATAAAGAAATCGAACGGGCATCGGCGGTGCGTTTTTGGTCTGCTCTCTCGGATATTGAAAAAATCTTCCCCAAAGAAATTCAGAGTATGGCAGAGGCGATTCGCCATAATCAGGTTCGTACGGTAGAGTTAGTGCCGAATCGCCCAGACGTGAAGCGCAGTGTCAAGCGTTTTGCGTTGTCCGCTGGGCGAACGTACGAAGCTCGAATCTTGAATGGCGATATTCTCAATGACAACGCCGTCTATGGCAATGTTGTCGCCCTCTTCCGTGTTCATGAATGGAATCTTTTTGTTGTGCGTATTGAAGACGCCACAATCACCGGAACAATGCGCGCGCTTTTTGACGCGGCATGGAAATCAGCCAAGCCTTTGCCGTAGTAATCTAATTTCAATATTCTTAAAATGTCACGGCGGTAGGGGTTCCCTCCATGTTACCATCGTGGAATTACACAATTCCGCTCGCGCACCCTTTGCCGCCAAATTTCGTGCCAATAAAACTGGCGCTCCACCTTTTTAGATTTTTATTCTATTACATCTTTTATTTCTCTACCTATCTTGATTATCTCATCAGTCGACCCGTCAAAAAATTCAATCTTTTCCAATTGTTGTGTAAGCTCTTGGCTACTTAATCCTACAATTGGAGCTATCGAACGAATAAAATCTTTGCCATTTTTTAAATAAAATTCAATAGATTCTTTCCAGATATTTTTTAGCTTTTTTATCTCTTCTGTATATTTTTTTACAAAACTTTTTTTAGCAATTAAAACATCGGCGAATACGGAATAATCTTTACTGGTGGCAACGACATTCGCTCGTGATAGTTCAATCGCTTTTGAAAGCCACGGTTCCCACAGCACAGCGGCGTCAACACTTCCGTTAATGAGCGCAGTGCCAATTTCATCGCCTTTCATATCTTTAATGATAACATCGTCAAATTTTAATCCGTTTTTATACAAAATATATTTCAAAAAGAATTCACTAATTTCTCCTTTTTCTAACGCAATTTTTTTTCCCTTTATTTTTTTAAAGGGCTCAATGTTTTCACGGCTTATTAAAGCATCGCCGCCATGCGAAATATTAAGTCCGGCGATAATTTCTACATCCGGCATTTCTTTTTTCAGGCGAAGCGCCGTATCCACGGTAACATTCAAAATATCTATTTTATCTGATTTCCAATAATCAATTTTTTGACGGTTATCATTAAAAGAAATCAGCTCAACTGGAAGCGAGTATTTGTCAAATAATCCTTTGTCTTGAGCATAAAAAAATGGACTATTGCCAGGCCAGTAATAAAGCCCAATCTTAAACGCTGAACTTTCTATTGGCTCTCCTTCGGAAAGTTTACTCTTGATCGTTTCTGAACGAACAATGTAAGACAGGGCACGACGGATTTTTTGAAATTCCTCATCAAAACGAAGCGTTGATTTGCGAGGATAAGCAAAAGGAATATCCAAAATTTCTCTGACAATTCCGGGTTTCGTTCCCATTACTACAATTCTTTTAGATAAAAATAGTGCCTCCTCAATGTCGTGAGTAACGAATAATATTGTTTTTTTACCCTCCGCCCATAATTCCAAAATCAATTCCTGCATTTGGTGGCGAGTTTCAACATCTAACGCATTAAGCGATTCGTCAAAAGCAATAATATCTGTATCTTGAGCTAAAGCGCGTGCAAGAGCTAATCTCTGTTGCATTCCACCAGAAAGCCAGCCGGGATACATTTTTTTATGCTTATCCAACCCGACACTTTTTAAAATATGATCTATTTTTTGATTTTTATTTTGTGTTGAATTGTGCAACGCCGTTAAAATATTTTGCTCAATGGTTAAATGATTGAAGTTAGCGTATTTTTGGGGGACATAAGCAATGCGCTTATTATTTAACCATTCGAGTTGTTCTTCTGAATCTATAAAAATACTGCCGTTATCGGGAGACTCTAGACCTAAAATGCATTTTAGCAATGTTGTTTTTCCGCAACCAGACGGACCAAGTATGGAAATAATTTCGCCTTCTTTAACATCAAAAGAGATGTTGTCTAACACCCTTCTATTATCAAACGATTTGTAAATTTTTTGCACTTCAATATTGGCCATAATTATTTTTTGTAAGGGAAAAACTTCATATAGCTTTTCCTAAAAGAATAATCGGAAATAAACCCGATTATACCCATCAACAATATTCCAACGTAAACATTTGAAGTAAGAGAGAATCTTTGGGCTTCTTTAATCATATGGCCAATACCTGTTTGAGCGGCCACTAATTCTACGATAATCACATATGACCAGCTAAGCCCCAAAGAAATCCGCATATTGTCGTACATTTCAGGAAGTGCGGCTTGTAGTTTCATTTTTAACCGTTGGAATGTCGTAAAATTAAGCGAATACGCCAAATCAAAATAATCCTTTGGCACATTCATTAAATTGCTATCAAACAAAAGGACTATTTGAAAAAATGTCCCAATAAAAAGCAATGCGATTTTTGTTTCCTCTCCGATTCCAAAAAAAAGAATGGTAAGAGGTATTAAAACTGGAACGGGAATATATCTAACAAAATCTATATATGGGGTGAGAAACTTCGTAAAAAATTTCGACTCAGTCAATAAGAAGTCTAGCGCTAAATCCGCAATGAAAAAAAAAAAAAAAGCCATCATTACACGAGCCACGGTAGCAAAAATATCAATCGCTAAGCTACCCGTAGCTAATGAAATTGCAGAAGCAATAATCTTGATCGGCGACGGTAAAAATAGCGGATTGATCAAGCTGGTGTGCTCGGTGACGAAATACCATAAACCCAACAAAAACAACACTGATACTATCACTGGCCAGTAAGCCCGTGCTGTTTTTGTTGGGTGAACTGCCACATTATTTGAATTTTTTAATGATTTCATCAGTAAGTTTATCATCAGCTTTTAGGCAGATATTGGTATCGCCGTTCTTTTTGAGAATGCTACAAACAAGATCATAGGTTTTATAGACATTCACATTATTACTCTTGTCGAATAATTTCTTATTTTCTTCTTTGCTAATCCAGCTTACTCCGGTCTTGAAATCCTCCATTTCTTGAACGGAAACGCCAAAGGCTTTTGCCATTATTTGATACGCGTCATCGCGATTGGAATCGATATAGTCGAGAGCCCTGAAATATCCTAGCGCCACTTTCTCTAACGCCTCTGGGTGTTCTTTCGCAAGATCTTCATTAGCGAAAATTAAATCTTGGACTAAACCCGGAATATCAGCACTTGACGCGAAAACTTTAGAGCCTGGGCGCGCGTTAACGCTGGCCGATAATGTAGGTTCCCAAATTCCAGCCGCAACAAGTTTCCCAGCGGCGAATGCGTTACCTGCATCGGTTGTCGGCATATCTTGAAAATCTAAATCCTCTAACGTCATGCCTTCTTTAGCTAGCAAATATTGAAGAACAAGATAAGGCGGAAATCCAGGCTCGGCGCCAACTTTCTTTCCCCGTAAATCCTTTATGGAGTTTATGTCAGCCATGGTCGCTACACCATCAGCGCCGTGTGATTCATCAACCACTAAGAAACCAACACCACTTGGCGCAACATCTTTCACGGATTGATAAATATCATAAGTCGCGGCGTACATATTGACATCGCCACTTCGCATTGCCGCACGAATATCACCTATGGATTCAATTCTTGTAAGTTCGACGTCAACTCCCTCAAAAAATCCCTTTTCTTTAGCCACATAAAGCGGCGCATACCCGGGGAAAGTGACCATTGCAATTGTAACTTTCGGAAGCTCTGCGCTTTGCTGGCTGAATTTTTTGCTCGAGATGGCATACCCGCCAATACTCAACACAATAACAACTACGATAATTCCTATTAGCAAATTTTTATTCATAGATTTTTCTTAATCATTAATTTGATAATTAGAGCGAAGCCTAACCAAAATAGGCGTTCGCAAACAGTTTGAATAAATTGCCTTTCCGATGATTGAATCGGTACTCTTCCTCTTCTGCCACGTTGTCAAAGGGCGCTTGTTGTCCATCATCGGCCGAGCACACGATCTTGAGTAGCAAAATATGCCATACATTTGACAAATAGTCAATAGTGTATATATCATATTTCTATATTATTTGCAGTATCTATTGACTGCTTAGTCATCTAATGATATACTTCTAATTGACATTCATACTATTTATGACGATCGAGGAACAATTAAAAGAACTGAACCTCACCAAATCCGAGATTAAGGTATACCTTTACCTTCTTGAACAAGGGCTTTCCACGCCCCCTCAAATTGCCCGCGGGACTGGTATTGCCCGCACCAATTGCTACAATATCCTCGATGCACTGAAAAATGGCGGCCTAATTGAGGAACAAGAAAAGGGCAAACGCAAGGCCTATATTGCAAGCGACCCTGAATCGCTACTTCGCGCAGTCCAAAAGAAGAAAGAAGCTGTTGAGCGGATTCTGCCGGATTTGCGCGCGCTTTATACTGTACAAAAAAACAAACCGAAAATTCGTTTTTACGACGGTTTTGAACAAGTGAAGGAAATTTATTGGCAAGCCACAAACACGGAAAAACTTCTCGCACTTGGGTCCACCAAACATCTCACAGACAACGATCCTAAATTTTTTTTGGCATGGGAGAAGGCCATGAAAGAAAAGAATGTGGTTTTGCAAGACTTGATTACGAATCCATCGCAACAAGTGGGAACACAACAAACGCAACAAATTCTGAAAGGTCTTTATGACTTTCGCCTTATCCCCGAAAAATATTCTGATTTTCCGACAGATATTCTTGTCTGGAACAACAACATTGCGCTCATCACGCTCAAAGAACCGATTTTTGGAACGGTTATTACGAGTGACCTCCTTAGCCAAACGTTCCGCTATGTGTTTGAAATGGTATGGGACGGAGTGAAAAAGACATGAAATCTTTATATCTCAATATTCTTAAAATGTCGCAGAGTGGCGGTGCGGGTTGCGCGGTTGGGATTAACGAACAAAATCAAGAATATTCTCCTTTGTGACCACGTCAACAGAGCTTTGCGGATAGGCCTCGCGAAACGCTTTTGGAATTCGGACCTTTGATGATGACCATTTGAATTCGAAAGCGCGGAGTTCTCCGCCTTCTTCTTCAAGGTAATCCAGCTCTTGTTGCGCATGCGTTCTCCAAAAGTACGCATTAACAAAACGGCCACGATTTGCGTTCCGTTTCATGCGTTCACTCATAATGAAATTCTCCCACAACGCCCCAACATCTTGCCTGATGTTGAGCGGATTCATGTTCTTGATAATCGCATTGCGCACCCCAACATCAACAAAATAGATTTTTCGTAACTTTCGAAGTTCGGTTCGCAGATTACGCCGGAATGGCGGGAGGCGAAAAAGAATAAACGCTTGCTCAAGAAGATGAATGTACTGCTGAATGGTTTGTTTCTCCACACCAACCAGCATTGCCAGTTCGGAGTAGGAAACCTCTGAGCCGATTTGAAGCGCAAGCGCCTGCAATAATTTTTCCAACGCTTCAGGTTTTTTAATCTGGTGATATTCAAGGACATCCTTATACAAATAACTTTGTGCGATGGAAGCAAGATGATTTTCAGCGGCCCGGTCATTCACAACAATCTCGGGATACATGCCAACAATCATCCGCCGCTCGAGCAGACGCAAAACATCAAGATCACTCGAAGCGGCGAGAAGTTCGGAAAGCGAAAAAGGATACAAATGGAACTCATAGGCACGACCCGTAAGCGGCTCGGACACCCGATTGGAAAGTTCAAACGATGATGATCCGCTCGCAACAATTTGATACTCTGGAAGCGTGTCTACAATCAGTTTAATGGTCAGGCCAATATCGCGCACGCGTTGCGCTTCATCAATTAAGACGAGCCGAGCTTTGCCAAAAAACGCTTTGAGTTCGGTCGATGTTTTCTCGGTGAGTCGTGAACGAATATCCGGCTCATCGCAGTTGAGGTAAAGCGATCGCGCTCCGTACTGTTTTTCTATTTCACGAAGAAGTGTGGTTTTTCCGACTTGCCGCGCTCCATACAGGATAATGGCCTTCTTGCGAAAGAGCGCCTTTTGAATACGTGGGTAAATTTCTCGTTTAATAACCATATTTTTATTTAATAAGGTGATTTAACTACCCTAATTATATACTATTTAGATGAACACGTCAATATGCTAAACAAAGACGCAGGGTTCTCATATCTCAATATTCTTAAAATGTCGCAGAGTGGCGGTGCGGGTTGCGCGGTTGAGTAAAATGGCAATCACGTCGAATTGCAAATGTTTGTGGTGAAGGTTTTTTGTTTGGCAATAGACCCAGACACTTTTCTTCCACCGTTCTTGTTTATACGGCGTAATGGATTCCTCCGGCGAACCAAAGAACGTTGATGTCCGCGTTTTCACCTCGACAAAAATAAATGCAGAATTTTGGCGCGCCACAATATCGATTTCTCCAAACCGCGTGTGAAAGTTTTTTTCTATAATCGTGTAGCCCTTGCGTTGCAAAAAGCGTTCTGCCAATTCTTCGCCTAAGCGGCCAATGGATTTTTTGTCATACATAAAATCACAGGTTATTCGCCCATGAAGTTGTTAAAATGTTCTAAACTTTGATCGCCATCAACCCAAAATGGAACGGCCCGGCGGTAATGGGTTCAATATCGCGCATGCCTAGGCGTTCCATCATGGCGCGTATATTTGGCGCAGGCACGCGATCGCCCATGGAAGGCCCAAACGGCGTTTTGGTATGGCCCCAATCCACCACGGTCAGTTTGCCGCCGCTTTTTAACATACGATGCGACTCCCGCACAATTTCTTCATGCTTTTTGGATTGAAACAGCGTATTAATAAGTAAGGCATGGTCTAAGGTTTTGTCCGGAATCTGGGTTGCGCGGTACACTTCTAAATCTGACCAAATGGTTTGAATATTGCTAAACCCCTGAACCTTGGCGCGGGACTCCACGCTTTGCAAAGCGGACTTTAAAATATCTACAGCATAGACCAAACCTTTTTCGCCCACCAGCCGCGCGGCCTGCAAGACAAAATAGCCGGCACTGCCGCAACCTAAATCTGCCACAATCTGCCGCGGGCCTAACCCCACGTCTTGCAACAATCTTTCGGCATTTAGAAGTTCATTGCCTCCTGGAACTTTTTTCATGTATCAATTATACCACAAAACGAGACGCCAACGCATCTCGCGAAGGGATCCGACCTCCAGAGGTCGGATCCCTTTGTTCGTTTACTTTATTATTAGTTACCAAGGTAGACACCGCCGTCAAAGGTCGGGGTATAACTCCACCACCAGTCCACGAATGTTCGCGTTCCGTTGACGTAATTGTAGACGCGCGTGTTCGGTGTGCCGCCACTTGGCACCAACACCACTTCTTTATCTCCGTCCGCATCAACATCACGCATGGCAACGTTTACGCCACCCTTATAGCCTTCTTGAAAGGCAAACTGCCAATCTTTGAGTGTTAATTCCCCAGTTGTTGCGCTCAAATAATAGGTACGCACATTCGGGCCACCCTCCCCACGCGGCGCCACCGTCACTTCGGCTCGGGCGTCACCATCGACATCGCCAACCGCAAGGTTCAGCCCTCCGTGGAATCCTTCTTGATGCGTCATCACCCAATCGACAAGATCAAAACTGGTTCCGCTCCAGCGATACGCGCGCACATTCGGGCCGCCTTTTTCTAAAACCGCTGTGATAATTTCATCATCCCCATCACCGTCAAGATCGCCGGTTGCCACATGCGCTTTGGCATTGGCATCGTACGGCACAAAACTTTCTGTTGCGGTTGCCGCATTGTCACCGAAGTTGGCAAAGCCTCCGGCAGTGGTGTAGTCATACACATACACCTCTGCTCCGCCATCGGTACCAATAATTTCCGGCGTTCCATCGGCATCGACATCGCCCGTGGTTAAGTGCGCAACGCCCGTGTTGTCGGTTCCCCCAAACCAAAACCAATCTAATAGATCAAATTGTCCCGTAGTGGTATTCCACGTATAAGCGCGAGTATTCATTGCACTGCCATCTTTGGCCGGACCCACAATAATATCTTCATCGCCGTCCGCATCAAGGTCTGCGGCCGCAATTTTTAATCCCCCGCGGTAACCCGTGTCATAGGCGAAGAATTGATTCTTTAACGCCCCATTTTCTTCAAACGCGCGAACTTGCGCGCCAAAGCCCACGCCCGGAACCGTCACATATTCTTCTACACCGTCGGCATCAATATCTGCCGAGACAGCTTCAAAGTGACCACGAAGATCCGTGGCATAACTGAACCAGCTAGCCACAACAGTGCCGTCTTCTTCAAAGACACGCGTTTGCGGGCCGCCGTCATTATTCGGCGTGACTACGACGTGTTCTTCGATTACCGCTGTTGTTGTGGTAGATGTACCCGCAACACCATTAACAGCAAACGGCGTAAAGTGACTGGAATAGGCCGTTAGTGTGCCATTATCTTCATTGAGAATGCCTGCCATACCCGAGCCTTGCCACACGTCGCTGTTTTCTCCAAAGAACTGCACATACGCGGCGCCATCATCGCCCACAGCGGCTGTGTCAAACGGAACCGTAATCGCGGCTGGGGAATTTAATTTTTTGACTTCCACACCATCGCTGTTTTCGGCTTTCACATTATATGTTAACGACACCGGATCACCAGAAATGGAAGGTTTCAATTCAATGCTCGGGGTCACGCTGACGGTAATATCCCCGGCCGTGTCCACAGCATACGGCGGTAGCAAAACCGATCCGCCATCTGGGAGCGTAATACTTGCTGTTGCGGCAGAGTCAAACGTTTTCGTTACCGGGCCAGGCACGTTAATACCGCTGTCGACCAGGGTAAGATTTTGAGTATTCGAGCTTGTAACAATCTCAACTTCCAGTGGCAAATTCTTTAGAAGATTGGCATCATCTAGGGACGTCGCCATCACTTGCCATGTTTCGCTTTTATCCACCTCCAACGAATACATTCCTATAGAGGAAATTGTTCCTTGAATAAATTTTCCCGAGTCAGTAAACGCTGCCACAATTCCCGAAGTGAGGGTTGCGCCATCGGCATCTTTCACTGTCCCGGTAAGCGTCGCATCTGTCGCTGTAAAAGCAAGATCGGCATCGGCTGTTCCGGATGCGGCAACGGTGACGGTCTTGGCCTCTGGTTCAATTAAACTACTGACATTGGGCGTAATACCAGTATACACCGTGTAGTCACCAGCCGGAACATCGGCCGAGTAATTTCCATTCGCATCCGCTGTGGCGACCACATGCACAATATCTTCCGGGTTAAAGTTTCCTTCGGCTTCTAATTGCGGCTTGTTGGTAATCACCACCGGGGCTAAAGCAACTGCGGCTCCGGCATTATTCGTGATCGTTCCAGAAACCACCGCATTTTCTTCTTTCACGGTAAAGTCAAAATCTGTTGTTGTGCTGGCTGTTGTGGTAACTTGCTCGCCAATCGTCACCGGATTCACATAATCTGCGGTTTCATCTTGCACTTGAAAACTTACGCTCCATTCACCCGGCACCACGCTTAAGCTATATGTTCCATTTGTTCCAACAACGGATTTTTCAATGTCCCCCATAGAGTTCACTGCAACTACCACAATGTCGTTTTCTGCGGGTGTAATGACCGTTCCTGCGGCATTTTTTAATTCACCCGAAATGGTTGCGGAATCCGCGGTGAGCGTCAAATTCTTCGTTACCGATTCATCCACAATGACCGTAGCTAAACTTGTTAAACCATAGGATTCTCCGGCATTTGCGCGGACGCCCACTTGAACAGGTTCTACATCAAGGCTTTGCGGGAGAAGCAAACTATACGTACCGTCGCTATCAACCGGTGCACTAAACACTTGATTGGTATCTGGGTCTTCTGCAAAAACCGTTCCAATAAAGTTTGTTATTGCCGAGCCCGATGTATCTTGTAATGTCCCGGAGATCACTTGATTCATGGGTTCAGCCAGAATCTGGACACCGGTGATTGTTGTACTATTATTGGGAACAATAACGGTTGTATTGTTTCGCAAACGATGTGCATTAGATGCGCCTACCTGAACACCCAACACCCATGTGCCCGTGCCGACGCTAAAGGAAAACGCACCATTAGAATCTGTTGCGTCTTCGATGCGATCTCCCGTTTCAATATTTTCTGCTGTCACGGTTTGACTTCCAACTTTATTCTGACTCCATACATTCGTGACTGTCCCCGCAATACTTGAACCGAAACGCGATGCTTGAATGTCACCAAGATTAAGAGTGTCACCGGCCTTGACCACAACGGTTGTTGCCACCGGATCAAAATACTGACCGGATAATTGCGGGTGGTGACCCTTAATGCGATACACGCCAGGAGTTAAGCCAATATTCACTAGGCGGCTCGTTTCGCTAACTTTTCGCGTTGTGCCCAAGCCGTCATCGCGACGAATACTGATGTCCGCTCGGAAAGAGTTGCCAGTCAGAATGGCGCCATCCGCGTCTAGAAAGCGTGCGCTAATGGTTGCGGTTGTTGCTATAGCATTAAAGTTCACGCCAGACTGCGTTTCTGATGAACTTGTCTCATTAAATGTCACTTCTTTCGCCGTGTCATCAATGAGATGCGTTGTGCCGTGATTACTTAAGTTAATGTCCGCAGACACAATCCATTTTCCTGGCGCAACTGTCATTGTATACGAACCATCGGTTTGCGTTGTGGTGGATGCTTGTGTGCGGCCCTGGGTATCTGGAATGGCAATCACGTCGGTGGATGGCGCTGCGGTTCCATTGGCATACCGCACAAACCCGGTGATGGTTTTAGGCGCTGAAACCATGACAAAGTTTACCGTCTGCGTTGTAAAGCTGGTCGTGGTATACGTAAAGTTTGTAGGGCTATTCGTTGGCGAATTGTACCCGGTTGGCGGCCGAACCTCTAAGACCAGGCTCATGTTATTGGTTAACTCCGTGTCGCTGACTACGAATGAGTAAGCGCCACTGCTATTGGATGTGGTGTCTTTGTTAAACACACCATCCGGGGTATGAAGCTCAACCCGGACATTGGCAACAGCCGCACCGGCACTATCTTTCACCGTTCCTTGAGCAACGGTGACGTTGGCGGCAAAGGCCGGAGAAACCCAAATAGACGCAGGCACCAGCCACGACAGCATGGCCAAAAGACCAAATACTGCCAGGCTTTTTTGTGCTACGCGTTGAATGATCTTGCGCATAAAGTTTTGCTTAAAAAATAATTTTTTAAAATGAAGAAAACAACATACTGTTATACATTACGTCGCGGGGAAGTAACACTGCCTCCTTTTTCTCCATAAGATATAGTATAGCGTATTTTCCGATTGCGCGAAAGCATCAATCTTATGGCAAGAGCTTAGCTCTTGCCATTATAAGGACGCCACAAATACCGCGACAGATCAACCCAATAATTGCCATCACGGAATTGTACGTCTATGCCTTCGTTGCGCAAGATATCTGCCTGTAAATCTTTGCTTGCATTTTTATTCACAATCGAAATTCGGCCCTCGCGATTAATAACGCGTTGCCACGGAACTGTGGTTGACGGCCCCACATTATTTAAAGCATTCAACGCCCAACCGACCAAACGCGCGCCCATGGGGTTGCCGCAAAGCGCCGCAATTTGGCCGTACGTCGCCACCTTCCCTCGTGGAATCCTCTTAATATTCTCGTAAATAAGATCGTAGAAGTTGTGGGGCATTGAATTAGCAGTAAGTAATAAGCTGTAAGCAGTAAGTAGTAGAAATAAAATTTATAAATCTTAGTTACTACTTATTACTTACCGCTTACTGCTACTTTCACGCTGTTACGTCATCAACCCACTTTTCGGTTCCTTCATCGGTACGCACGCTCCACGACAAAATAACCGGCTCTTCGTACGGGTGATGCTCGCGCAGGACTTTTTCTACATCATCATATAGTTCGTCCCGCGTTTCCATCTCTATGCGGTATTCATCGTTCGTATGTTTTTCACCTTTCCAGGTGTAGAGCGATTGAATGGGAAAATACCCGGCGCAAGCAACGAGTTTTTTCTCTAACAACAAATTAATGAGCGTCTCTGCTTGCTCTTTGGTCTGAATGGTGGTGACGATGAAAATCATATGTAAACTTCAGCAGTCAGCTGACAGTAAGTCAGCCAGGATTTAAAATATTTTTGCATTCCTGACAACTGTCTGCTGACAGCTGTTCCTTATACTTGCCCTCGGGCCTGAAGATTCCCGGTAATGCGCTTGGCCGCTAACATATAGGCCGCCATGCGAAGTGTAACTTTTTTTTCTTGATGAATCTTCCACACATCGGCAAAACTTTTTTCCATCATTCTATTTAATCGTTCCATGACTTCTTTTTCCGACCAATAGAAATTCTCACGATTTTGAATCCACTCAAAATACGAAACCGTAACCCCGCCCGCATTAGCTAAAATATCGGGAA
This sequence comes from uncultured Gammaproteobacteria bacterium, assembly GCA_964604315.1. GTDB lineage: Bacteria > Patescibacteriota > Patescibacteriia > JACPL01 > CAZRYK01 > CAZRYK01. The sequence goes on along the minus strand of CAZRYK010000002.1, from coordinate 18,645 downwards.
CAAGCACTTTTTCTTTCTTTGTAAAAACCTCATCGGCTTCCGGAGTGGTGGGGCCATTGGCAAGTTCCAGAATAATATTGGCTTTAATGCGGCCAGCATTATCTTTCGCCAGTTGATTTTCAATAGCCGCGGGTACTAACACGTCGCACGGTTTTTCCAAAATTTTTCGCGCATCCACAGCAGAATAATTTTCATAATCGCAAACCGTGCCGGCGCAGTACACGCCATCAATGGTTCCACGGGCTAGCTTTGTTTCCATCACATGGTCCGGATCCATGCCTTTTTCACGTTTGTCGTAAATGCCGCCTTGCGAATCCGCGATGCCAATAATTTTATACCCGGCTTTGTGCGCTAATCGGGCAAAATGGTAACCGACATTTCCAAAACCTTGCACAATGACGGTTGTCTGTTGGGGTTTTTTGCCAAGTTTCTTCATGAGCTGATTAAGAACAACCAGACCGCCTTGCCCCGTCGCCGCCTCGCGACCTTGCGAACCCCCAAGCTCTAACGGTTTTCCCGTCACAAACCCCGGCGTGTTCACACCCTCTAACAACGAATATTCATCTTCCATCCAACCCATAATGGTAGGATTGGTATTCACGTCCGGCGCAGGAATATCACGCAGAGGGCCAATGTATTCTTTAATGGCACGCACATAGCCGCGTGTTAAGCGTTCAAGCTCGCGCAAGGAAAGTTTCTTAGGGTCCACGGTAATACCGCCTTTTGCGCCACCGTACGGCAAGTCCATGACCGCGGTTTTAAAGGTCATCCAAAACGCCAATGCCTTTACTTCGTCTAGCTCGACTTCTTCATGAAAACGAATGCCGCCCTTAAACGGCCCGCGCGCATCATTATATTGCACACGATACCCGCGAAAAATTTTGATTTTCCCGTCATCCATGCGAACCGGAATAGCGACGTCAAAAATGCGTTGCGGATTGCTTAAGACCTCCAACGCATTCGGGTGAAGATCCATAATTTTCGCCGTATCTTGTAACTGCTTAAGCGCATTTTTAAAAAGGCTGGGCATAAGCGTAGGGATAAAGGATAAAAATTAAGGGAATAAGGTCAAGGGGCCATCACGTCTCTTTAAATTTAACAACTTTTAACTAAAACACTCACATCAATCTTCGTTAAGCGTTTGAATGTCCTGAATATTGGTCGAAAGCGTCTGGGAATGCACAAGAATGGGCTCACTACCCCCAACATTAACAACATACAGCTTGTTTTGAATAGTGATATAGAGAACATCACTTACAGAAAGAAACGAAGATGCGCGCACCTCCTCAAACCGATCAAGAGAGATGGGATTCAAAAGTTGAGAACTGCTATCGATTTTTGTCACGAGGACATTACGCGTCTTTCGATCGTGAACTAGAAAATAGTCATCTGCGCGATTCAGATCTTTGAGAATAGAATACCCATATTCTTCTCGTTCGTCCGATGCGAGAGCAAATGTTCCGTGACCGCCAATTACAGCGCCTCTTGGCAACGGATGTTCTTTCCCCCAAGGAGTAAACTGTTCAGGATTCAGACGCGTCGTGTATTCAGCCTTTGACAACTCAAGAACGCGCTCTTCGGACGCGGTTCCGCCATATCCCGTTTGATCAGTAAGAACAATATTCCAATTATTGAAATCGTCAAGCCACTGCGCCTTAAGATGTCCATTGATTGTAGAACCTCCGCGGCGGTTCACAACGCGCGGCTGTTCCGAACTTTGAATATCCACGGTGAAAATATAAATTGGTTGGACGACATTATCTAAAAGGAGGGCATAATCGTCAACAAAAAGAATATCGTGAGCATTTTTTGTGAACGAGCTCTTACCATCTCCAATCTCAAGTTCAACTTCCCCAAGAGTGCGCAAGCTATTATTCAACACATAGAGCTTCCCATTGGCTGATACATACATCAGCCCATTGTGAAACTCCACCGCCCCGATACGGTGCGAATAGGTCAGATCAAGTCCTGTTCCTACGATTGGGCGTTTCCACTGAATGACTTCACCTCCCTTGCGCGGACGCTTCTCGATAGTATCGTCGTACACAATATAGAGAGAATCAACATCAGCAAAAAGTCGACGGTATTCGTAAAATTGATCTTCGGTTTTTTTTGTTTCGATCTCATCGGTTGTGACCTCATACGTCTTTTGCTCTTCGTTCCACAAAAGTGTATGCACGCCCGTCACGCTGATCATGGCAAGATCCGCAAGCGGCTGTGACGCAGTTCCTTGCGTAACTTTTTCTTGTTGTTCGGCTTGCACAAGAGAGTAGACAGAACGAGAAATACGCTTCGTCGAACCAAACGGAATCGAAATGAGAAAAATAATAACCAACACAACAAGTAGCGCCAGCGCACTTCGTCGAAAGTGAGGACGCACGAGGTCATAGACAAGCGCAAGAAGCGCCGCGATGCCGAAGACAAACCAACTATCAAAAAGAGTGCTTATCGGACGAAAAACCGAAACGGCCGCGCCAAGAACGCAAACAATAAAAACCACAAGATCGAGAAGAATAAAGCGACATGAAGAAAGAAACCGACGAAGAACTGTATAGAAAAGGAAGAGCATCGACAAACCGATGAGTATTATAATCGAAGCTCCCCCAAATGTCCGCCAGTCTTCGTTTAAGTATAACAGCCCGCCGCCGATCAATCCCATGAGTCCAATAAGTAAACGAACAAACCACCACACAACGCGTGGTTTATTTTGCGGCGGTGTGCTTGCCGGAGATAATTCTTGAATTTGCGGAGAAGGTGAAGATAGATTGACCATACGATAGCATTAAGAGCTTGAAAGATGAGTAAATTATTGCTCCAAATAGACACTGCCTCAAAGTTTCATGAGTGTAAATATACCCTTAACTCATGATCCTACCCCATTTGTTCCACCACGCCCCAGTCGATCGCCGCGCCGCGGGAAACCACGCCGTTGCTTTGCAAATATTGATATAACGACAACGCCGCTTTTGCGCCTTCGCCCGCCGAGACTACCACTTGTTTATAGGACACGGTGGTAATATCCCCCGCGGCAAAGACGCCCGGAACAGAGGTCATGTTTTTATCGTCAATGACAATTTGATTGCGCGCGTTAATAGTGACTGTGTCTTTGATCCAATCGACTTTTGCGCGGTACCCCATTTCTGCAAATACCCCATCGACTTCGAGCATGGGAACCTCGGGGTTATCACATTTTACACCTTCTAACTTTTTTTGTCCGTACACTTCGGTGATTTTTGTTTTAAAATAGGTGGTGATATTTGGCGTGCGGGCAATATCGTCAGCAAAATGTTTTGGCCCAATAAGCGTGTCGCGGGGATTTAGATAATAAACATGCTTTGCTAAACGACTTAAAAGCACCACAGCGTCTAACGCCGCATCGCCTACGCCCGCAACAGCAACGGTCTTACCTTTAAAGAGCGGCGCATCGCATGTGGCGCACGTCGAAACACCACGTCCTTTAAATTTTTCTTCACCCTGCACGCCAAGGTCGCGGGGAGTTAATCCAAAAGCCAAAATAACGCCATGGCAGGTATAGGTTTTACTTAATGTCTGAACCGTAAAATCTGTTTTCCCATTTACAAGGATTTTTGTCGCTTCATCTAGCGTGACCGTTGCGCCAAATTTTTCTGCTTGCTCCTTGAATTCCGTCATTAATGCAAAACCGTCCACCAAGCCTTTGGCCGGATAATTTTCAATTTCCGTGGTAAGCGATGCCTGACCACCAATATCTTTACTAATCACAAGCGTGCGCAGAGTCCGGCGAGCTGAATACATACCAGCTGTCAAACCGGCCGCCGCGGCACCAATAATAATCACATCGTAGTCAGCTTGCGAAGACATTTTAAAGATATTGACGGAGGAGTTGATCAATTTTTTCTTTCGGCTGTGCGCCCATCATTTGATCTTCCACATTGCCGTTTTTGAACAACATTAATGTGGGAATGCTCATGACGCCATACTGTTGTGCGATTTCTTGATTGTCATCGACATTGAGTTTTGCAATTTTGACAGGCTTGCCTTCATATTCTTTGGCAATTTCTTCAATAACCGGCCCCAAGATTTTGCACGGTCCACACCAGGGCGCCCAAAAATCTACAAGAACAGGCACAGAGGATTGTTTGACTTCGGCATCGAAATTCGCCGTCGTTAAGGTAACTTCTGGCATAATTTTAATATAAATTGTTATAGGAAACATAAGTATATCGCACTCTAAAGAGAATGTCGAGAACCGCAATAGTGTCAATTCACTATTATTTTACGACACATTTATAGTGCTAATACTGGTATATTTGACACGAATCATGCAGTATGCTATACTTATTTTGTAAGTAAAACAAAAATACAAACACAAACAAAGGCGCAAAAGAACATTTTTAAAAATTCTAGCAGGGCGAGCGTTTTGGGATATGGCCGCTTTTTTGTATTTGCACAATGAGTCCTAGCCTATTGTACATATACGTTTTCAGAAAACACAAATATTTGATTACAATAAAATGTTCCATGTGCCCGCCCGGCACGCCTGAAGGCGAAGCCGATGGCGGACGGGGAACATTTTGTCATTTGTGTGAGTAAAATTTACGTGGGCGGCACAAGATTCGAACTTGTGACCTTTGCAATGTGAATGCAACGCTCTAACCAGCTGAGCTAGCCGCCCAAATGTTCCACGTGGAACCATGTACCGTATGGTACGTGGTGGAACATTTTGGAAACTTATTCCTTATTTCCAGGCTTGTCGCCTTTCCAAACCGGATTGTACTCACTTTTTCCTGCAGTTTCAGGGAACTTTTTTAGGACTTTCGCTACGGTTGTTTCAAACCCTTTACCCAAATCAATGTTTAATTGATTAGCCAGGCGCGCAAAGACAAATAGGACATCGCCCATTTCTTCCTCAATAAGCGCCTTATTCTTTGGGTCAGACAGAAATCCTTCCATTTCTTCACGAGATTTATACCGCAAATACTGGCTTACTTCAATAAGCTCCTCGTGAACATGGTCGAATTTGTCAATATTCGGGTAATCTTCCCAATTTCTAGACTTTGCAAATTCCCGAACAATTTGCTGAATTTTTTCGATACTGTAATCCATAATTTATCTGGAGTGTTCCACGTGGAACACTCATTGCGCAAAGTACCCGCCTGCCAACGCCTGAAGCCGCAGGCAATGGCGGGCAGGCAAATTACTAACAACGCGAGACTCAAATTATTGCGCTAGCAAAAATTTACGTGGACCTGAGCGGACTCGAACCGCTTGCCTCGGCAATGCGAATGCCGCGCTCTACCAGATGAGCTACAGGCCCTCTTGTCGCAGTAAAGCTACGACCCTAGTATCAATCACTGATTGAATTCATTAGTTAGTGTACAAAACGTTCCATGTGCCCGCCCGGCACGCCTGAAGGCGGAGCCGATGGCGGACGGGGAACATTTTGTACTTTGTGTGGGTATTGAGTAGTTGGGGGTAAACTTTGCTTAGATGATTTTAAGGAAATTTTACCTTGCGCTAAGTACCCGCCTGCCAAGGCCTGAAGCCGCAGGCAATGGCGGGCAGGCCAACTACGAATTACTCATTACACAAACTTTGCGTGAGCAAAGTTTGTGTGTCCCTAGCGGGAATTGAACCAGCATCTAAGGCTTAGGAGTCCTTTGTTCTATCCGTTGAACTATAGGGACCGATCGCCAGACAAGTATCTGTCAAACGCGAGTGTCAGAATATTATAACTAATATTAGCTATATTATAGCGTCGTACAACTATAGAAGCCAGCGATAGAACTCCACTATGGGACTAGAGACCGTCTGACTACCTTGATCAAGGTACCAAACAGCAAAAAGCCCAACAATTAAAAGCGTGGTGAGGATTAAGGTTCCAGCCACATGCCGGCGCAATACGGCTTGATTGTTTTCAATGTCCATAAAACAATAGTTAAGTGCAAAAGCAGTATATCAGTCCAATAACAAAAGCTCAAGACGGAAGGTAAACAAGCGGAAGAACAGTGGTCTGCAAATAAACTAATCAGGATCCGACCCTTGGAAGGGTCGGATCCACTGGAGTCCCGTATAATTAGGCAATGTTAATCCCCAGCGCCTTTGTGGCATCGGGTAAAAGTGCGTCTTCAACAATAATAGCCTTGCTGGTAACAGAAATCACTTGCGAGGGATCCACCAGAAGCGTACGACGCAGTAGCTCATCCACAACCGGAAATCGCGCTACATGGTATTTTGTCACGCTATGCGCTTCGGTATCAAAATCAATCCCCACAATACGGCCAAGCATAATGCCGCTTTGCGTCTTTACAGGCAGTTGTTGAAGATCTTTAAGCCCAATCTTCATACGCTCAAGGCTTTATGGTGTCTGGGGTTTTTCTTGCGGAGGTCCAGAAATATGGCCTTTTCTTAAGAAAAACCATTGCTGGGCAATGCTATACAAAATGTTGACCGTCCAATATAAAGCAAGGCCGGCCGGAAACTGATAGCCAAAAATGACCGTAATAATCGGCATCACGTAGAGCATCTGCCGGTTCATATTAGCCATCAAATCCTCGTCCTTTGAGCCTTTGGTCTGCACTTTTGGCCGCGTTCTCTGTAACATGCGTGTTTGCCAAAACTGCAAAGCCCCGGCTAGAACGGCCAAAACAACATTACCGGTCGCCGATAAATCCACCAGGCCTAAAAACGTGGAATCAATCGGCTGTGTAGCATATTTTGCCTGCAAATAGCCATAAAGATGCTCGACTTGGTTGGGCATTAAAAGCCCGCTCGTTGCGTCTAGCTCGATGCCATTAAAAAACACGCGGTACAAGACCCACAAAATCGGCAGTTGTATTAAAATAGGGAGGCACGAAGAAAACGGATTGACCTTATGCGTGCGGTAAACTTCAATGGTTTTTTTGCCTAACTCTTCACGATTGTCCTTATATTTTTCCTGAACTTCGCGCAATTTTGGCTGTAAATCTTGCAAGGATTTTTGCGCTTTTAAAGACGATAGCGACGGCTGGAACAGCAATAATTTAATAATGAGCGTCAGAAGAATAATGGCAATACCCATGTCTGTACCCGGAATCACGTCGTAAAAAAAGATGAGGGCATTAAAAAGCGGCTCGTAAAGAATAGTGTTGAAAAATTCGCCCATATTAGGATTTTTTTGTTAAAGTGACGGGATCATAGGTGGGTTTTACCCCCGGGTGACAGCGCAAAACGCGGTGTGCCGTCATGGCTAGACCCTTCCATACGCCATGGGCAAGAATCGCGTCATAGCTATATTCCGAGCACGTTGGCCGAAAAGCGCAGACTCCAAAAGGATAGTAAAACGCAACCCAAGAATGATCCGGGGAAAGGGTTTTTTGGTAGGCCCGTATAAGATAGAGGAGAATAAAACGCATCTCTAGCCGTTCAAAAGTTGTTCAATATCTGCTTCAATGTCCGAGAATGTCGCTTTGCTTGCGGAACCGTGGGCATAAAACGCCACATCGGTGTGTTTGGGCAAGTCCCGCAATCGTTTGGAAAGAATGTTTCGCAACCGTCGCTTAAGTTTATTGCGCTCAACAGCCTTTTTGCTAACCTTAGCCGAGACAATCACTGCCACACGCGAATCCTTTTGCTCGGTTTTTGTATACCTTACGGTGAAAAATCGCGTCCGTCGAGTTTTACCCGTCTCTTTAAGGTGCGCAAAATCGCGAACTTTAGCTAAGCGATGTTTGCGGGGCAACATGGAAAGATTAACTCGTTAAGCGTTTGCGGCCCTTGGATCGGCGTTTCCGTAAAACACGTCGGCCATTACTGGTTGCCATGCGCTTTCGAAACCCATGTTCGCGTTTTTTTGTACGCTTTTTTGGCTGATACGTTCGTTTTGGCATAAAATGAGCACTTTCGCCTTTGGCACACTTCTTCGTTGCAGACTGTGGTACTCGACGCTGTACGTTCCTGTACAGCTTACTTCGTTCCTCGTCTGCGCCTCGAATTGCACTCAAATGCGAAAAGTGCTGAAAAAATTGAGTAAAGCGGTTTTTAGTATACAAGTTTATGGTCTTGTGGTCAATGTATTAAAATTAAGGCGTAAGGTTTAAGGGATAAGGGTTAAGAAAAAACACCCAAAGAACATAAACACAGCTTATCCACAAGATGTACACAAATCCACAATGGGTATAAAATTTCCACCTGTGGATAATTGTGCTATGATAGTTCCACGCAATAATTCCTTTGGTAAAAAAACTAAGGAAACTATGGAAAGAGATCAACTGTGGCAAGCAGTATTGGGCGAACTGGAGCTCTCTTTGAGTAAAGCGAACTTCACAACGTGGTTTAAAAACACGTTTGTTGATGTTCACGAAGACGCGAACGTGGTCATTGCCTGCCCCAACACCTTTACCATGTCGTGGTTGGAGCAAAAATACCATAAAGAGATCACTCGAGCATTGCAAAGTGTGACAGGATTAGCGGTTTTGAAGATTACCTACCGTGTGGCAACGAAAAAAAGTGTGGATGCGGCACGCACGCCTGTGCAAAACCCCGCAACGATTCAACAACAAATACTCAACCCTCAACCTTCGCCCTCTATGGATGCCATTATTGCTCCACAAATGTCTTCCGGTGGCCTCAACCCCAAATACACGTTCGACAACTTTATTGTGGGCAAAAACAATGAATTGGCGCGGGCCGCGTGTATGGCGGTTGTTAAAAGTCCGGGCACAGTGTATAACCCGCTTTTTATTTATGGTGGTGTGGGGTTGGGGAAAACCCATATTATGCAAGCGGTGGGCCACGAAATTCAGCGCCACTACCCTAAAGCGCGCGTGGTCTATGTTACCAGCGAACGATTCACCAATGAATTTATTAAATCCGTGCAAGAGGGGCAAAGTGAAAATTTCAAAAAACGCTACCGTAATGTGGACGTGCTCTTAATTGACGATATTCAGTTTATTTCCGGAAAAGAAGGCACGCAAGAAGAGTTTTTCCACACGTTTAATACCCTGCACCAAGCCGATAAACAAATTATTTTAACGTCTGACCGGCCGCCCAAGGCGATTCCGGCGTTGGAAGATCGTTTGGTGTCGCGATTCCAATGGGGCATGATCGCCGACATTTCGGTTCCGGAATTCGAAACCCGCATGGCGATTATTGAAAAAAAGTGCCAAGAATGGGGCGTAGAATTCCAGGAAGATGTCTTGCATTATATTGCGGAAAATATCCAAAGCAACATCCGCGAGCTAGAGGGCGCGCTGAACAAGCTCTCGGCCTTTCGCGACTTAAAAAGAATCAATATTGACCTGGAGCAGGCCAAAGAAATCTTAGGAAGCGCGGTGCAAAACGGGCAACGCGGCGCCATTACACCTAAACGGATCATTGAAGTGGTGTCGGTGTTTTTTGATATCACTATTGAGGAGATCACCGGAGGAAGCCGCAAAAAAGAATTGGTGATTCCGCGGCAAATCGCCATGTATTTAATGCGCGCGGAAATGAATAGCAGTTACCCCAGCATTGGCCGCGAGTTTGGCGGACGCGATCATACCACCGCCATGCATGCATGCACCAAAATGGAAGAATACGTTCACAAAGACGAGCGCATTAAACAAGACATTGTCTCGTTGCGTCAAAAAATTTACCATTCTTAATGCTTCGCGAACGCTTTTTCGGGGATAATGTGTGTATAAGGTTGCGGAAAAGGAAGGGAGAACAGCGTGCGAAGTTGTGAACAAAATAGCCGTTCTCCACAGCACAAAAACACAAGCCAAAATCATCCCCAGACTATACGGAATCCATGCGCAGGAGTTTTCCCAAAAAAGACCTCTTACATTGCACGCAAAAACGGCTTATCCCGCGTTTCCACAGGGCTTATTACTACTACTAATTAAAAAGACCTTTCTTATATCTTATGAAACTATCTTGCACACAAGAAAATCTTTCACGAGGTATTCAATTAACATCACATCTTGCGGGGAAGAATACCAGCTTACCGATTTTAAATAATTTATTGTTACGTGCAACAGCGTCGGGTTGTGAATTATTGTCGACGAACTTAGAAATGGGCGTCAAATGTTTTGTGCGTGGCAAAGTAGAGGAAGAAGGAGAAATTACCGTTCCAGCGCGGCTTTTAAGTGATTACGTAACTTTACTTCCGCATCAAAAAGTCGATTTGTCCTCCAGTGGTTCAGAATTAAAAGTTCAATGCGAAAATTTTCATACCGTGTTAAAGGGCCAACCCACCGAAGAATTTCCGGTTCTACCCGATGTGCAAAACGGGAATCAATTCCATTTGAATGCCGGGGAGTTAAAATCTGCTGTTGCGGAAACCGCTTTTGCTGTGGCTTTTGATGAAACCCGGCCAGAAATTAGCGGAGTCTTTTTGCGGTTTTCCGGCAATCAGCTTATTTGTGCCGCAACCGATAGTTACCGTTTAGCGGAACGCAAAATAGCCATTACGCAAAGTCCGGCCCAAGAAGGGAAAGTGATTGTGCCCGGGCGCGCATGGCAAGAGTTATTGCGGTTGTTGCCCGACGCGGCGGAGAACGACGTGCGTGTGGAAGTGACAGAGAATCAAATTGTCTTTTATGTTGACGATATTCAGTTTGTGTCGCGCTTGATTGAAGGACATTATCCGGATTATGAGCAAATTATTCCTAAAAATGCGACAGCAACCATGACCATTTCGCGCGATGAATTAGTAAAAACCATTAAAACCGCCAGTTTGTTCTCGAAGTCCGGAATTAACGACGTGGTGTTGGACTTACAACCGGAAAACAAAACCTGCATTGTTTCATCGTCCAATGCGCAAATTGGGGAAAATACCATTACGCTCCACCCAGAAATAACCGGCGCGGCGTTGTCGATTGTGTTTAACCATCGCTATTTATTGGATGGCTTGCTAAATATGCCCACTTCCGACATTCAGTTACAATTTGTCGATCATTCCAGCCCGGGCCTGATTAAACCCGTAGACTCGGAAGGGTATGTATATATTGTGATGCCGATTAAGCAGTAATAAGTAGTAAGCTGTAAGTAATAAGTATTTCTTAAAGGTTACTTACCCCTTACTTACCGCTTATTACTTACTACTTACAGCTAGTCATCATGTCTTTTCTTAAACTTCCCGATCTTTTACCGAGCGCTTTGAATCGTGCAGGGATTCAGCGCCATGTGCATGCTTCCAGCGCACTAGATTGCGCCACAACAGTTTTTCGGGAGTTATTTGGCCCAGAGCTTCAACAACGTATTACTCCACTCTATGTGCGCGGTGATGAGCTTTGTGTGCGAGTCCAAAGCTCGGTTTTGGCCAATGAAATCCGGCTGCGTGAGCGGCGGATTTTAGAGCAGATTCAAAAACAGCATCCGGGTATTCAGAGGCTTCGTGTGCAGTTATCGTAGTCCTTGAGAGACATCCACGGTAATGCGGTCGGATGTTTGAATCCCGCTCGATGTATGAACGTTAAAGTAGAGGTCGTAGGTTCCAGTTGAAGTAGGCGTCCATGAAACCGTGGGGGTTTTACTGATGGGTGCGGTTAAGGTTGCAAAGACACTGCCGTTTTGCCCAACCGACCGCTCAAAGACTTCTAGGGTTTGAATAACCGTTTCGTCGGTTACGGAAAGTTGAACGGTAAACGGCTCTTGATAAAGATACAATTGTTCATTATGTGTTGGGCTCATAAAGAGCAATGCTTGTGACGCATCGTTGCCCCCTTCTGCGTAGGTAAAGGTCGTGGAAGCAGTGCCGGTATTCGAAAGATCGTTTGTTGCCGTGACCGTCAGTGTATGCGCTCCAAACGTCAGATTTGTGGGTTGATAGTCGGTGGTAAACGGCGCCGTGGTTTCGGTGTCAATAGTCACGTTGTCGATTTGATACACGACTTTGGTAAGCGTGCGGTTTGTCCCAGGGGTAATGGACGCGGTAATAGCAAAGCTCGCAGGTGTTTGTGTAGAACCATTGGCCGGCGACGTGACAGAAACCGTGGGCAGATTTTCCGTACTGCGCAAAGAACAGTCCGCAAATTCTAAAGCGTTTACCAAGTACCCCTTTTGCCCACGCGCCCATCGTTGAACCTTGTCTTCCCACGCTTTATACATGGGGTCGGTCTCTGGATTGGTCGGTACAGCCCCGGAAGGATCGCTTTTGTCTACGTAATGCAAAAGGGTGTGGGTCTCTTTAAACTGACGCTCTTCTTTAAATTCTGCCGGGTAGGTATCTAGACACGCATCCGGAATAATTTTTCCGGTGACGCGATCCACGGTATGCACCGAAAGTTCATCGATCTGGCCGTTCAATAAGGGTTTGTCGACCTTGGGGATTTCTGGGGCATTAAAGGTTTCCACGGGTGTGCCGGTCAGAACTTTTTTCATGTAGGTGTTCCAAATCGGCGCGGCAATAATACTGCCGTCAGCTCCACGGTTCATTTCGGTGTTATCGGTTGTGCCAACCCATACGCCGGCGGCAATACTCGGCGTATACCCTACGGTCCAGGCATCGCGGTAATCTTGCGTGGTTCCGGTTTTGACTGCCACGGGTCGGTCTGGAAGCGTTAATAAACTTCCGCGGCCAAAAACGTAACTGCGTGCCGCGTCATCGGTAAGGACATTATTTAGAATACGCACCGCGTTTTTGTCAAAAATCCGTTCTCCGTCGGTTTCTTTCCATTCTAAAAGCGTTTTACCGTCTTTGTCTGTCACTTTCAAAACCGATGTTAACGGGTGCGACACGCCTTCGCGCGCAAGGCTAGAATAGGCATAGGTGTGCTCTAATAATTTCACGTCGCTTCCGCCCAACACCAGCGATAAATTCTCGGGCCGTCCGGCAAAGGTGGTGTAGCCAAACGCCTCCAAGGTATTGTACATTTTTTCAAAACCCACTAAGTACAAGGTTTTGACCGCCGGGATATTCAACGAACCCTGCAGAGCACGACGCATCGATAGCGGGCCGCGTTCCCCGCCATTATAATTATGCGGTGTGTAGTTGCCGGACGCGGTGGGGAAATCCGTGACAAGATCAAAAAGAATCGTCTCTGGCGGGTAGCCCAATGAAAACGCGGTTAAATACACAAAAGGCTTTAGTGACGAACCGGGTTGTTGGAGCGTGGTAGCAATATTGACTTGGCCATCGTGGTCTGCGTCAAAGAAATCCCGCGACCCAACCATGGCGACAATCTGTTTGGTTTTGGTGTCAATGGAAACAAGCGAGGCATTATCGCCGCCACGGGCTTCCACTTTGGCAATATTTTCGGCAACCGCCTCTTCGGCAATTTTTTGCTTAGGAAGATCGATACTGGTGATGACTTTTAATCCCCCTTGTTCCACTAATTGATCGCCAAATAATTCTTCTAATTGCTCGCGGACATAAAAAACAAAATGCGGCGCGGTAATATTTTCCCTCGGCGGCTGAAACGTAATGACCAAGTCTTTGGCTTGTTGCGCTTCTTCAGGCGTGGCATAGCCCAAATCGACCATTTCATTTAACACGGCATTTCTGCGCGTGGTAAGATCACTGACATTATTAAAATAATATGTGGGCGCTGGCAACATCGACGAAAGCGTTGCAGATTCTGCGAGCGTTAAATCTTTAGCCGATTTATTAAAATAGGTAAAGGCCGCGGATTCAATGCCGTACGCATTGCGTCCATACGGAATTTCGTTTAAATAAAATTTCAGAATCTCGTCTTTGGAATACCGACTTTCCAAACGCCAAGAAATAGCGAGCTCTTTGATTTTGCGGGTATAGGTTTTTTCTGGCGTGAGAATGGAATTTTTGACAAACTGTTGCGTGATGGTGGAACCGCCCGCTCGGCCGCCGCCAAAAAAGTTTGACAGCGCGGATCGCGTAATCCCTTTGACGTCAAAACCGTGATGCTGGTAAAATTTTTGGTCTTCGGAAGCCAGTGTCGCTTCAATGGCGTCTTGGGAAATATCGTCAAGCTCAATGACCGTGCGTTTTTCATCGCCATGAATTTCGTACAAAAGATGTTCGCCCGTGCGGTCGTAAATTTTTGTGCTTTGGGCAAGATTGCGCTGTAAGAGTTTTTCCGTGTCTGGAAGATCGCGCGAAAACCATGCCAATGCCGCGGCAAACGCAAATACGCCGGCAACACCTGCAAAAACGGCGATTTTTGCCAGGCGTTTAAACCAAAGTTTCACTCCCCGCGTCTTTTTTTTATGGGGATGGTGGGGTTTTTCCGCCGAAGGATGCGGTTTTTTTTCGTCCTTTCCCGCGGCCTTTTTATGCGGGTGAACGGTTTTAAGAGAAGGAATGGGCATAAGGGGGAATCAGCTGTCAGTAGACAGTGGTCAGTGTTTAAAACATTTTTTATTTTCTGTCAGCTGACGGCTGACTGCTGTACATGCATGCTTGAAGTATAGCAAAAATTTTGATAGAGTTACAATGATTTTAAACGATTTTTATGGCAACAAGTGAAAACGTAATAAACGATATTCTGACACGGGGTGTAAGTGAGATTATTGGGAAAAAGGTTTTAGTTGAGCGGCTGTCCGGCAAAAAACCCTTAATCGTGTATTTGGGCGTGGACCCAACGGGCGCCGACATTCATTTAGGTCATGCTATCGCTTTGCGTAAACTTCGCGCCTTGCAAGACTTGGGGCATAAAATCATTTTGCTGATCGGCGATTTCACCGGCCGGATTGGCGACCCCACAGACCGCGACGCCACGCGCAAACCTTTAACACACGCAGAGGTGTTGGCAAATGCGAAGAAGTATAAAGAGCAGGCGTCAAAAATTTTAGATTTCACCGATAAGCGCAATCCGGCAGAGCTTCGTTACAATGCCGAGTGGCTCGACAACATGAGTTTTCGTGAAGTGATTCAGATGGCGGCACATTTTACGGTTCAGCAATTTTTGGAACGCGACATGTATCAAGAACGTATGAAAGCCGGAAAGCCGATTCATTTGCATGAATTTTTGTATCCGTTGATGCAAGGGTACGATTCGGTTGCCATGGGGGTCGATATGGAAGTCGGCGGCTCGGATCAACTTTTTAATATGTTGGCCGGACGCGCACTGGTGTCCGAACTTTTGGGCAAAGAAAAGATCGTCATGACGTTTAAGATGTTAGAAGGAACCGATGGCCGGAAAATGAGCAAGAGCTTTAACAATATCGTCGCGGTGAAAGATACGGCCAAAGACATGTTTGGGAAGATCATGTCAATTAACGATAATCTGATTGGGCAATACTTTGAACTGGCAACCGATGTTCCGATGGAAGATATTGAAAAGACCATGAAAGACATGAAAGCCGGAAAGCGCAATCCCCGCGACGTGAAATTTGAGCTGGCAAAAACCATTGTGACGTTTTACTATAATGTTGCGGAAGCGCAAAAAGCCGGCAATGAGTTTAACCATATTTTCAAAGACAAACAAAAACCCGATGTCATTCCGACATTCGCCAATGCCAAGAAGGCAGACGTCCTTGATCTTTTAGTCGATAGCGGGTTACTGGCATCCAAAAGCGAAGCCAAGCGCGTTATTTCCCAAGGCGGCGCCAAGATCAACGATAAAAAAATCTCATCTTGGGATGTTGTTCCCCAAAAAGGAGACGTGCTTCAAGTAGGTAAGAGAAAGTTTTTGAAAATCTCGTAGGTGCACGAAAATATTATTGTTTTTCCGAGCCCCTCAAGACGTCTTGGTAGTTATTCAAACGTGATGTCTTGTGAGTTGACAAAGGAATCCCTGAAGATTTTTAGGAGAGGGTTTCTAGATTTGCTTGGAGTAGATAGTAGTACAAGCACGTTTTTTTATTTCCCTTTTTCGTGAATTCTATTGCGTGGATATCTTTTTCAATAAAAAGTGGGCGCGGGAAATCGGAGTAATCTGCCGTAAGAAGCAGTGGTTTGTTTTTCGTAAAGATGAGAGAGCCGATAAAGATGTCGCAGTCAGATACACCGCTAAGAATGTTTTTCGTTAAAGGTTCCTTAGCGTAAGCTTCATAGAGGCGCGTTGAGCGTTCTAATCTTTCTTTGGAATGAGGAATAAATGTAAAGTTATCTAAACACTCTTTTATTTCTTTCTTCTTTTCTTCCATCGCGCAACGCAGTAATTCATACTGCGTAAACTCACTAAAATAAAAGGTATTTTCCTCTTTAGAAAGCTTGTATAAAAGTTCAAGGGTTTGAGATGCTAAACTTTTCTCCTTACTTAGGAGATTATTAAGAATGCAGGTATCTAAAAGAATGGGCGATCTCGATACCATTGCTGATTGAGTTAATCTGTCACGTGTTCGCGAGGGTAGTCAAAAATTCTAGCTTTTGAGGCCTTTTTAAGGGCTTTCATGATCCTCTCCTGCTGTTTTTTATCAACTTGAGGCCATTTATCGTCCAAGATTTGTTCACGGGCAGGTTTAGGGGGCATATATTTGAGAGTTATTTATATAGATATTATAGAAGAGATTTGTATGTTATGCAAACTTAATAGAGTAAGACCTTTAAGGGTCTTAGTATCACAAGGCGTCCCACCTGGGCCGTGTTCACCTTTTGGTGGACGCGGCTTTGGCACACGTTATGTTAAAGGATGGCGGTAAGAGATGGAAATTATTGATTTTTCCCTCGGTAATATTCTGCGGCGGATTCCGGGCTCACGGTGTTGATGATAATGCCGCTTCCAATTTCTATGCCGGCCCACACACTCCCCCGCGGCGTGATTTTCATGTATAAGTGTTGATCTTCGTCGTGGATCACTTGATGGAAGTAGTAGTTGTACGGTAAATTGAGCCCGTGAATTTTGTGAACCAATCTTTTGAGAATCTTGGCAAAAGACATGCGCTCCTTGGCGGTCAGATCCAGAACATTGTCGATGTGGCGTTTAGGCATGATCCATACTTCGTAATGATGCATGGACGCATACGGTGTAAAGGCAATGATATGCGTGTCTTCCCAAACCATGCGCGGGCCTTTTCGCTCATGAGTAATAGTATCGCAATAGACGCAGGTGCCATGGCGCAGTTTATACTCCTGCACTTTCTGCGACTTGTCCAACAAGTTCGGCGGCAAAAAAGAGGAAGCAAAAATTTGCGAATGCGCATGCATAATCGAGGCTCCAGCTCTGTCGCCTTCATTTTTAAAAATGAGGACGTATTCAATTTTTTTATTTTTGGTAATGGCCTTGGTCCGCTCGGCGTAGATTGAAAGAATATTGCTGATGTGTGCAACAGACAAATCTTCAAAAAACATTTTATGCGCCGGCGCTTCAATAACCACTTCTTGTTGCCCGTATGCCGCGGGGTTTTCCAGAGTCACGGCTGGGTAAATATTAGGAATCACCGCAATGTCCCAATTTTTTTTACTGGCACCGCGGAACGAAAGGATTTTTTTGGGATCCAAAGTGTCGCGACAAAAAAAGCACACGTGGTCATCGGTTGTGCCAATGTGTGGACGTCGCGCTCGTTGCGGCGCAATAATCACATACTTCTCTTGAATATAATCCCTGCGTAATTCAGATTTTTTTGGAATATCCATAATTTATTTCTGACCACTAATTGCGGTTTATATTATATCACAAGACGCGGGCAAAGTTCTCATTCATAGCTTGTGGGGTCTCTGTTTTCCATCCCTTGTTGTGTGGACAAAGCATCAAGTTTCATGATATTCTTAATAAAGTAATAATGTATTCACAAGCACCTCTTTTATCTATGACGAACAGCGAACCCAGTGAGCAAGAACAACCAAATGAGGCAAAAGATTTTTCAGCAGAACTTGCTCCATCATCAACCCCGGAAAATGAATTTGACCGTCTGGAACGAGAAGCGCTCGCGCTCGAAAGCGGAAATCGAGCGCTTGAGGAACAGCTTCTCGATGGTTACATTCGACTTTTGCGTACGATAGATCGTTCTGACCCTCATTATTCCAGAGCCGTAGAACGCACAAGGGAGCTTCGCGCTCGATTGCGCGAGAACGCTCCTGTTCAGGAGACAGCACGACCTGACTTCAAAACCGATCCTTTTTTTGAGACTCTTCAACACGATCTCCTCTTTCCGGAGAGCGATCGTCAGCGCGCCATCAAGTCATTTGGCGCATTGCCTGAAAAATTGCAAGAGACATACCTTAAGCGCCTGAAAGATATTTATACAAAGCCTTCGGAAGCGACTCGGATCACGTCGTTGCGCGCCGTCACATTTGAAATGTCGCGCATTACTCTCGTGGTGGAGCAAGGCCGAGAATCCATTGATCTTTCCGAAGCCATGGATGATGTTGTTGTTGATTATGTCGGGTTTGCTTCTGGTGAAACGACATTTGACGCGGCGCATCAACATAAGGAAAAAAGTAGCGCCATTGATTTTGACGTACCCATCTCTCGGGACGGCCTGCCGTATTCGTATGAAGTCAAAAGCTACAGCCGAAAACGTTATGGAGACAACGAAACGTCAAGGAATCAGTTGCTTAAATACCAAACCGCGATCGAGCAAGGTAAAATTTCAGGCGCCACAGTCGAGGTGCGCGGTCGCGTAAGCGTCGAGTTTCTTAAGTGGGCTATGGGCACGGCGGTTATTGACCGTGGGTATGTCCCTGATGTCGAAATTGTGTATACGCTTGAGCTCCCAAGCGGCAAGGAGTATCGTTTTGTTTTGAAACGCAAAGAATCTGGTCAAGGGTTACAATTCCACAACGAGGAGCGCGTTACCGTTAAATTTCTGGCGCTTTTACGCCATAGATTTCAGGCCACTCGGCCT
>CAZRYK010000001.1:0-82444 GCA_964604315.1 uncultured Gammaproteobacteria bacterium | reverse complement strand
CGGCAGTACATGGTCAACTATGAATTGTTTAACACGGTTGAATACTTAAATGACCACGGCGGAGAAGCCACGATTCTTACGGTTGCCCAAGGGCAGGACTATGTACATGACATTAACATCACGCGATCCAATGCTTCGATTGCGCTGACCGTGTTAGATCCTGACGGTAATCCTCTTCCTCGCCCATGGCTGTGGTGCGATAATGGCCCCAGTTTAGAGGTGCGGGGAGACTTTAAAGGCGGCCGACATATTAATGTTGGGCAAGAGGGGGACGCAAATGGTCGCGGAACATTGGCTGTCACGGCGGGTATTTGGAACTGTTCTGCGGGTCTAGATCCGGTTCGCATGGGAAGTTATTTACCGCCGGACTTTCGTGATATTACCATTGCGGAAGGGAAAACCGTCTCGGCAACCTTGCAGTTCAAGGAATCCGATGGTCAGCTCACCGGAAGCATTACGTATGCCGATAGCGGCGGTGCGGTAGCTTATGGTGGCGTTTATGCCTGGAGTCCTGACGGGCCGCATAGCTGGACGCCCATTCAGAACGGACGCTTTACTTTGCCGTTAAGCAACGGAACATGGTACGTTGGCGCGGACACGGTTCAGGGAACGAAATTCTACCGCGGTGAAGAAACACAAATTCAATTTTCGGAAAACGGGACATTAAACTTTTCTCTGGTTGCGGAATCGTTCGACGTGCCAAAATCCGAATCGTTCTCGTTTGATGCTGGCGTGGCACAACGGTTGGTGTTCGAAGATGGCACACAGCTTGTGATTCCTAAAGAAGCGCTCGGCAGTAGTGGTGAAACCGTATCGGTTTCAGGTTCGCCAACCGCAGACTTACGACACATGGTCGGAAAGATCCCCCCGACGTACGGGTACGATTTTGACGCGGTGAATGCTAATAATGAATCCATCTCTCAATTCAATAGTCCCGTAACCATTCGTATTCCTTACTTACAAGAAGTGATTGACGAAAAAGGGATTAATGAAGAAGATTTAGGCTTTGATTATTGGGACGATAATTCCAATTCGTATAAATCGACCAATGCGGTGCAGAACGAAGACGAGAACTTCTTTGAGGCAAGCGTGACGCACTTTACGGTGTTTACCGTGAACAGTTCTTCTGGCGGAGCAGAGGCCACAGCGGCTATTACAGGGTCGGCGAAAAACATTGTGGTGACCCCGCTGTCTAAAGGCGGTCCACAAGTGGCGGTATGGGACAAAGACGGGAATCTTCTTAGCACCTTCTTTGCCTATAACAGCGCGTTGCGCATGGGCGTGGAAACCGAAGTAGGAGATGTGTCAGGCGACGGTAAAGATGACATTATTACCTATCCGGCGCACAGCGGTGTCACAGCCCAGATTCGGATCTTTGACGCGAACGCAAAAGTCTTGGGCCAGTTCTTCCCGTATGGCGAGACGTACAAAGGCCGCATTCATGTGCGCATTGCAGACCTTGATGGAGACGGCAATGTGGAGATTGTCACCTACCCGCATGCAACCAATGACCAATTAAAAATCTTTGACAAGGCCGGAAATTTATTGACCCCTGGGTTGTCTGTGGGATTGGGCGGCGGATTATTAGACTTAGAGGACGTCGACAACAATGGAACAACAGAGATGATTGTTGCAGGCGTCAAGCCCGACGGTCGCGTAAAAGTCTTTAACAATAATAAAACGTTGCGCGATGAATTCAATGCCTTTGGCGCAGGGGTGAATAAAGGTGTGGAATCCTTGCAGGTTGCCGATTTGGACAACAACGGACGATCGGAAATTGTTGTGTCAACCGGAAGCGGCGGAAACCTTGTGCGCGTCTTTACCGACAATGGTTTAATGACGCATAGTTACCATGCCTTTGCCGACACGTTCCAAGGCGGGGCGCGCATTGCTGTGGGTGATGTTGACGGCGGCGATGATTTGGAGATCGTTGCGTTCCCGAACGATAACGGTTCAGCGCATGCTCGTGTGTTTGATTATGATGGAACACTAACGAGTTCATTCTTCGCATATCCGGAAAACACCACGCGTAAGGGTAAGTTCTCCGCAGAACTTCTAGACGTTGACAGCGATGGTGTGGATGAAATTGTTGTTGGCGCCGGTGTAGACCTTGGGCCGCTCATTCGCATCTTTGACGGCTCGGGGAATGTGTTAAGTCAATTTATGGCATTGCACAATGGATTCCGCGGCGGCGTCATGATTAATGGCAGTGAACGGTAAGATCTCTTAAAGAAACAACAGCACAAAGCCCTTGCATCTTTGCAGGGGCTTTGTTGTATTGGGTGATATGGTTATTTGACGGATTCGGAACTTGTCATAAGCAAGCGGGGTTGCTAGAGTGTGGGAATGGCTGATATAGAGCTGCGGAAAAAATTAAAACAGCGCGAGCAAGACATTGCGGTGTTGAAAGACATTACCCGCACCATTGCCTCGACGTTGGATTTAGACAATGTGCTATCCAATGTCATCGCGTTGGTTCGCAAGAACTTAAAAGCCGACGCGTGCTTGTTGTATTTAATTGAAGAAAGCAAAAAAGAATTTGTGTTACGCGCATCACAAAATATTGCGTCGCGGCAAAAGATTGGCGCGTTGCGATTTGGTTTAGGTTCGGGCATCACGGGTTGGGTGGCACAACAACGCAAAACCGTGACCTTGGAAAAACACGCGTACAAAGACCCGCGGTTTGTGAAAGTTGCGGGGTTGCCGGAAGACGATTACGAAGCGTTTATTTCTGTGCCCATTCTTTTTAAAACGCGGCTCATTGGTGTTTTGAATGTGCATTTTATTAAACCCCAATCGTTCCATGATCACGATGTGGAGTTGTTAGAAATGATTGGCCAGCAAGTGGGCGGCGCCATACACACAGCAGAACTTTTTGCCGAGACCGAAACGTTGAAAGAAGCTATTGAAACGCGAAAAATGGTGGACAAAGCCAAAGCGCTTTTAATGAAACGGGGCATGAGCGAAGACGACGCGCATCGTTTAATGCGAAAAAAGAGTATGGATAGCCAAAAATCGTTACGGAATATTGCCGAGGCGATTATTCTCTTGGGCGATTTGTAAAACCATCTCTTTCCTTGTGCATAAAATTCTTGCGCGCACGTTTTTTTTCTGCTACGCTTGTCGGTGAACAAGCAATGACGCTTGATTCAAAAAAGCGATGAAGCTGAAGACTAACTTTCAGCTATTTTGTTTATGAAAACCCCTGCCGACGTTATCGCCTTTGCCAGAGAAAAGCAGTGTCAGTTTGTGGATTTTAAATTTACCGATGTGCCAGGAACATGGCACCACTTTACGATTCCGATTACGGAATTGGACGAAAAAATGTTCCAAGACGGGCACGGGTTTGACGGTTCGTCTATTCGCGGGTTTCAAAAAATTGAAGATAGCGACATGTTGCTAAAACCCGACCCGGAAACTGCGGTACTGGATCCGTTTTGCGAACTTCCAACGCTTTCGCTAACGTGTGATGTTATGAATCCGCCGGTTGCCAATGGCATCACAGCGTACCAAAAAGACCCGCGCGAAATTGCCCGCCGCGCCGAAGAATATTTAAAAAAAACCGGCATTGCGGACACGGTCTACGTTGGCCCGGAGTGTGAATTTTTTGTGTTTGACCATGCGCGGTTCGATCAAAATTCGCGTGAAGGATTTTATTTTATTGATTCTGTCGAAGGCGCGTGGAACATGAGGGAAGATGAATATGGTCACAACTTGGCCTACAAAACACCGTACAAGCGCGGGTACTTCCCGACCAGTCCGTCGGACACCTTACAAAATTTGCGATCGCAAATGGTGGCAACCATGATCGGCGCGGGCATAGAGATAGAGACACATCATCATGAGGTTGCAACCGCCGGCCAGTGCGAAATTGACATGCGGTTTACCTCGTTGTTACGCATGGCCGATCAAGTGATGTGGTACAAATACATTACCAAAAATGTGGCGCGGAAAGCGGGCAAAACCGTAACCTTTATGCCCAAGCCATTGTTTAATGATAACGGCAATGGCATGCATGTGCATTCCTCGCTTTGGAAAAATGGCGAGCCGCTGTTTTACGGCGATAAATATGTAAACTTGAGCGAGCTTGCGCTGTGGTACATTGGCGGCATTTTAAAACACGCGCCATCACTGTTAGCGTTTGGTGCGCCAACAACCAATTCGTATCGCCGTTTAGTTCCCGGGTTTGAAGCGCCGGTGAACTTGGTGTATTCCAAACGTAATCGTTCGGCCGCTGCGCGTATTCCCATGTATTCCAATAGCCCCAAATCCAAACGCGTAGAATTTCGCTCTGGTGACCCGACCGCTAACCCGTATCTGTATTTTTCCGCGCTACTTTTGGCCGGGTTGGATGGCATTGAAAACAAAATCGATCCAGGAAAACCCGATGAACGGGACATGTTTGAGTTGTCAGCCGGTGAACTTGCGTCTGTTAAAACTGTTCCGCGGTCGTTGGACGAAGCGCTGAAGGCCTTAGAAGACGATCATGTGTATTTAACCGCTAACGGTGTTTTCCCTGAAGACTTTATTGCCGAATGGATGGCGTACAAACGCGAGAACGACATTGACCCTGTCCGCTTACGCCCGCATCCGTATGAATTTGTTCTCTCGTTCGATATGTGAATATTAGGGGTCGGATCCCTCGGGGGATCCGACCCCTGTTGAGTATTAAAAAGGTGAAACGATATCTACAAACAGAGGAAAGTTTGCATCGCGGTCTTTGACGAGATAATCAACGTCCAATTTTGGCCATGAGATGTTTAATGTGGGATCGTTCCACCGCACGCCGCCTTCATGTTCTGGCGCATAGGGCGTAGACATTTTGTATTGAAATTCGGTGCCATCTTCGAGCGCTAAAAATCCATGCGCAAAACCGACAGGGATGTAAAATTGTGTTTTGTTTTCTTCGTTGAGCTCAATACCAAACCATTTGCCGTACGTCGGGGAGTTTTTACGAATATCCACGGCAACATCGTAGACGCGACCGCGAGTAACGCGAACCATTTTTGCTTGGGCATGCGGCGGGTGTTGAAAATGCATGCCGCGCAATACGCCCTTTTGCGAGCGGACGTGGTTATCTTGCACAAAATCTTCGGTGATACCGGCTTCGGCAAAATGTTGCTTACGGTACGACTCAAAAACAAAACCGCGATTATCGCCGTAAACATCTGGATGTATAATAACAAGACCAGAAATGTTGCACGTTTCAAATGTGGGGTGAGGGTTAACCATAGGGAGGATTATATCGGGGTTTGAGAGAAAATTCAATAGTTGTAACCCTTCGTCGACTATATTCCGTTAAGATAATTTTTATTCTTAAATAAGCCACTATGCTTATAAAACGTTTGTCTCTTGCGGCGTTCGTTTTAGTCGCCGTAGGAATGATAGGGAAGTTTTCCGCAACTCCGGTCTTTGCGAAAGACTTGGGGTATGCAGGTTACTGTGTTGTTTCAGACACGGTAAAAAATGCTTGGACCGTTCGAGCAAAGACACTCAATGAGGTAAAGAATTTTAATAATCTCTATTATGAACATTGGGGCCGTGACGCCGAATGCGAAGAGCTTCAATTTCAAGTAGACCACAGAACATCACACGACCGTTTAGAAACGTGGTTGGAAGATACCACAGACACGCGTACACACCGATCGACGCTAGGGACCGCCGGGGTTGATAATCTTGTCACCACAATTGACGGAACAAATACCGTGAGTATTACAGGCGCTAAGTTTTATTTCATCCAGTATGGGTATACGCGGCGGGTATATGATTTTCCCACGGCTCTTTCTTGGGGGTTAAATAAAGATCATCGTTCGTCGGTAGATCCCAATATTACATCGTATCTGTTTGAGCGATGGCCCGAAGGCGTGCCGCTCGAATATGATGATGGCCCATTCTATATAGGGATTAGAGATTATCGAAATGGTATGGACGCAGACAACGTTCCGGCATCGATTACGGGTGCTTTGCGAGCGTACCTCTTAGAGGATTTAGGTCCAGATTTAAGAGGAGCCATGTTGTGGAGTGGAAACTTTACAACGGATCGATCCATGAATTTGTTTGACTGGTCGTATCTAGATTAAACACCACAACAAAATTCAACAAAAACCCGCTGAAGAAAGCGGGTTTTTGTTTTTGAAATAAATGAAGGCTATTGGCGGTTGAACGTTCCCATCAGCTCGGCTTGGGCTAAAATATGATTACCCATGGCCATGAGAAGATTAGATTTGGTTGTCGCATCCTCTGGTAAATCTAGCACCGTATCTAAAGCGAAAAGTTTAAAGAAGTAACGATGTTCGCGGTCTGGTGGGCATGGGCCACCATAGGCGTTGTGACCGCTCGTGTTCTTACCGACAACCGCGCCCTGCGGCACACTGTTTTCCGCAATCTCTTCCGTTTCGTTAGGAATATTCCAGACCAGCCAATGATCCCAATTGCCGTCAGCGCGGATAGATGTGGGAACATCGGGGTCATCTATGATTAAAACCAACGATCGTGCGCCTTGGGGAACGTCAGAAAAACGTAACGGCGGGTTGATGTTATTACCGTCGCAAGTGTATTTTGACGGAATGGGTTGTTCATGTTGAAAAACCGGACTTAAAAGTTGCATAAAGAAAGTCGTAAGTGAATGAATTGTTACAGTTACCGTCAGGATCCGACCCGAAATGCCGTCAGGGTCGGATCCCTTCGGCGGCTGATTTATTCTATAAACCCTCCGGCTTGCATGTCCCAGAGTTTTTTGTACAATCCACCTTTTTTCAACAGCTCTTGGTGCGTTCCCGTTTCTTTAATAACACCATATTCAATCACCACAATTCTATCCATTTGCATAATGGTGGAAAGTCGGTGCGCAATGACAATGGTGGTTTTACCTTTCATTAAGTTATGAAGCGCGTCTTGAATCAAATGTTCGGAATTGGAGTCTAGGCTCGATGTGGCTTCGTCCAAAACCAAGATCGGTGCGTTTTTCAAAATGGCGCGCGCAATAGCCACGCGTTGACGTTCGCCGCCAGACAATTTTATTCCGCGCTCGCCAACATACGTTCCGTACTTGTACGACAATTGTTGAATAAATTCATGACAGTGCGCTAAGCGCGATGCCCGCTCGACTTCTTTTTCTGTTGCGCCTGGTCTTCCATACCGAATATTTTCTGACAGCGTGCGATGAAAGAGTAAAGGATCTTGCGGCACCAAGCTTAAGTGTTCGCGCAAACTCTCTTGCGTCACCTTTTGAATATTTTGACCATCAATAATAATTTCGCCACGGACCACGTCATAGTAGCGCAGTAATAACGCGGTAATGGTCGTTTTTCCAGAGCCCGACGGGCCCACTAATCCCACGCGTTCACCTGGCGCAATCGTGAGGCTGAAGTTTTTTAAGACATTGCGCGTTTTGGTATAGGCAAAATCTACCGTGCGGAATTCAATTTTGCCTGCCGTGACTTTTAATTTCTGTGCTCGCGGTCTATCTTGAATCTCGTGCGGGGTATGTAAGATGGTCACCATTTCTTCAGCCTCGGCCAATTGCTCGTAAATTTTGCGAATGATTCTCCCTAGCTCCCAAATTTGCGAGAACAACATTAAGAAGTACGCTTGGAACAAAACAAAATCCCCTACGGTAATGGTGCCCATTTGCCACAGCTTGATACCGCCATAGAAAATGCCAAACTCTAACGCAATAAACAAATAACTTTGCACAAAGTTCATGTGTTCGTCTAGCGTCCAGGCATGTTGGCGAACTTTATGCTGTTGATGCGTCAAGTTTTTAAACGCTTTCCATTCCGCTTTAAACGATGTAAAAATTTTTAAATTGATGTTGTTGGTGATGGTGTCTGCTAAACGACCCGTGACTTCGGAATCTAGCCGCGCGGTTTCCGAATCGTAGCGCAATTTGTACATGGAGAAGATGTAGTTCACCACCAGCATAATGACGACCCAAGCCAAAAGTCCTAAACCTAAAATCGGGTTGAGAGATAAAAACACCACGACCACAATAATAATGCGCAAAAATAGCGGCAAAATGCTCCACACGACTTGATCGCCTAAAACCTCGAACGCGCGAACCAGGCGA
The DNA here is from genome assembly GCA_964604315.1 of uncultured Gammaproteobacteria bacterium. Classification (GTDB taxonomy): domain Bacteria; phylum Patescibacteriota; class Patescibacteriia; order JACPL01; family CAZRYK01; genus CAZRYK01. The sequence goes on along the minus strand of CAZRYK010000001.1, from coordinate 74,376 downwards.
TTAACCTTGCGCACCAACGAGCCGACGAAGCGATTAATAAAAAATCCGACCGAGTGCTGGTGCAGATAGGCAAAAGAGTCATCGGCAATGTCGCGCATAATGCGGCTTTCGAATGTCAAATGCGTATAGCCGCCAACGCGGAACAACGCTTGCATTAAAATATTTAAACCCAAGATCACAATGATCACGCGAGTGAGTTCGCCGGCGGTTTCACTTAGCGGTCCTGTTGCGGTGGTTAAAATATCAAAAAAGTCTTTATACAAAAGGGGGATGAGCGCGTGGATAATAAACGCCGCAGACGAGCTTGCAAAAAGAACAACGCTTAATCCGCGGTAGCGTTTGACATACGACCAGAAAAGCTTAAACGTTTGTTTGGTAACTTTTTTCATAATGGATGGAAACAGCCTCATTGTGAAGGGGAGGAGAGAAAGAAAAGATGTAAGGTGACTTTCTTACCGCGCGTTGAGGAATTGCAGGATTTTTTTGTAATACCGCGGCTTGGTAAGAATCGAGCTGGAAAAATGCCCTCCTTTATTAACCAGCAATAATGGACAGTTTACACGTTCGGCAAATGTTTGTACAGAGCGGTAACCGACGGTTTTGTCATCGCGCGCGTGAATAAGGAAGATTTTTTTGCCGTCGATGCGATGCAAATTACCAGCCGGGTTATAAAAAGTGCCATTCGATAACTTTTTCCAATCAGATAGTTTAAAGCGAAATGCTTGGCCGAAAGCTTGGGGTAAGATTTTGCCGAGCCAATCTAAAGGTTCGTCTTTGCTGGGTTTGGTCCAATCTGCAACCGGGGAAAGGCCGATGACTTTGTTAATGCGGGGATCTTTGGACGCTAATAATGCTGCGGGACCACCAAAACTTGAGCCAATAACAACGATCTTGGATGGTTTGAGCATAAATTTTTGGCCGGTCCAAATATCTTTAAATCCTCTTGGGATGCCATCTAAGACATCGAGTAAATCGCGTGTGGGTTCGGATTGTAAAAATCGGCCATCGCTTTCCCAACTTCCGCGGTAACGCGGCTCAAAAACCCACCACCCTTTTTTGGCAAAAAATTCTAGAATTCTGTGATGCCCCGGCAAGCCCGGCATGCCAAAACAGAAAATCATGACGCGCCGTGATTGCCTCGATGGCACCATAAACTCGGTCACAATATCTTTAGCAAAGCGCGTACGAAAAGTTTGGCTCATGCTTTTATTTTAGCATAGCCTAACTTTTGCCAGCAAATCGTTTCTGGTCTATTCGAATCGCGCGGGCAAGGCGTATGCCGATCGAATATTTTCTATTGCCGTGTCGGTTTTTCCCGTCTGTAAGTTGTATACTTTCACGCGAATGAGATTGTCATTAACTTTTTCCGTAAACACAACATGGTTTACACCTGCCGAAAGTACCCAATAGGGCTTGGAATCGGACGCCATTCTACCCATGGTCCAATTTGCCTCGACAGAAAAGTACAGGGCTTTTTCGCCCGTTACGTTATACCCAAGCTCATTCGTGAATGAGTCCACGGTCGACGTCATTAACGCCAATTGTCCTTCGTTAAATTCATCGCTCCCCGCGGTCATCCAGAAAACCTCACGAAACTCTAACTCGTTGCTGGTTTCAATAACATCGGTGCGCGAACCGTCAATATATTTAACGACCAATGTGCTGGTGTGTGTTTGCGTTTTGGTGTCTCCGGTAAAAGTGGTGTAGGCAATTTTGGTTCCATTGGACGCGGCGGAAAAGAAACGTGCGTTGGGGTCCAGTGTAAACGTTGTGATTTTTTTTGTTGTAGTATTTAAGAGCTCAATTTGTGGAAAGGTTAGAGCGCCTTCCGTTGCTTCATATCCTGGGAGAAGCATGACGGTGTTATTATTTAGCCAGCCGCTTACACTCTTAAAACCTTGAGCCTTACCTTTTTCAGTAGTGAGGTCCATGTTTTTCATTGTCTGAAGATCGAGCATGCGAACGACGGTTGTGGTATTGTTTTGGTTATCTGTTTCATTGCAGAAAACCCCACACTGATCTGTATAAGCCAGCTTGGTTTTGTCTGGACTGACCTTGATGCCAGCAAAAACATGTTTCGATTCGAGAGTTACTAAGGTTTTAGTCGTTTTGGCGGCAACATCATATTCGTACAGAACATTAGTGTTAAGAAAACTGGTGTAGAGAACCTTATCATCATACACATCATAATAGGAAACTTCGACAAACTCGGCCAAAGATTCAGTTGCGCTTGGCGTGTCTAAAGGAATTTTTCGCAATGTTGCTGGCCCACCATCTTTTGGTCCAGATGTCGAAACAAATGCTGTGGTTGCGTCCTTCATGCCTACCTCATTCGGCGCTGCGTCGTTTACAGATGAATTTGTATTTGTTGTGTTGGTGTTCGTATTACTATTGCTGTTGGTATTTACCGTGCCGTTTGTATTCAGGGAGGTGCTGGTATTGGTTGCAACATTCGTATTGGTTAAGGTCGTCGCCGTATCGGTAACTGGCTTGATTTTCCACGGGTAAAAACCGAAGAAATACGCAGCAAAAAGAATGACAATGATCACAACAAAGCATGAGAAAATAACCCATAAAAGAGCGGAATGCGATTCAGCGGCGTTTTGAGATAACTCTGGCGTCGTATTTTTTTCTTCCGGCGTTGAAGGAGGTTGGGGTATTGTATCCATATTAAAGAGTTAAAAAATGATGTTAAGATTATTATAGCATAAAAAACTGCACGGCATGCTCTATGTATACATATATGATTGTTCTTTAATGACGAAGATGCTAAAGTAATCGTATGCAGGCGATCCCAGAAATGATTATTGTTGTGGCTAGTTTCGTCGGGTTTTTTATTGCGGCGACTATTTTCCATAAAAAAAGAACGCAACAATTGCATATGTTGCATTGTCCCATGAATGGAAAATGTGACGAAGTTCTTACTAGTCGCTATTCGCGATTCTTAGGCGTTCCCGTCGAAATCTTAGGCATGCTGTACTACAGCGCCATTTTTTTCAGTTACTTTATGGCAACCATTTTGCTGGTAAGCTTGGCAACATGGCATACCATTCTTCTTACCGCGCTATCTTCCGCGGGTTTTTTGTTTTCGATTTATCTGACCATGATTCAAATGGCGGCATTGCGACGATGGTGCACGTGGTGTTTATGGTCGGCGCTTATGACGGTCATTATTTTTTTCGTGGCCGTGATGTATGTTTAGCCTAATTCTGCGCGGCCTGTTCTTCTAAGAACCGGCGGTATTCATAGGCCGCTTCGTACGGTGTGCCGTCTTTGTCGTGCAACGAAAGAAACCCGCCCGTCACACTATCTTCCCCGTTGACCGAAAACCAAATAATCAACGGAAGCCCACGCTCGGTTGCAAGAGTCAGTTTTTTTCGTAAGTCATCGGCTTGGTCTTTACCCGCGACATCGTAGTCTGGATTTTGGTATTGTTTGTTGCCAAGCTCGTTCGTAACAATAACCGGATTTTGCCAACCATTGGCACGCATCGTTGTTTGCAAATAATCAATGATGTCATCTAAGTACGCAACGTCTTCGTAAAGATGAAAATTCACCGCATCCACATGGCCGACCAGACCTTTAAAATATGCGCGCCGCGCAACACATTCTTGCGCGATGTCGTTATTGGCCGTGATGTATTTTAAGAGCGCATCGTCCGAAAGATTCGAAATCTCGTTGCGGCGATTTGTGGTTTGGTAATACCCGCGAACAAAAGTCATGGCTTGCTGTTCTGTCCACATGCCGTTGTCCCAATAATCATAGGCAATGCAACCCCATGCTTCGGATGCAATGCCGCCATCAATGACTTTTACCGTAGAGTCAGTTTCATGAATCGCTTTGGCCGCGGTTTGCAGTAGGCGAATGTACTCTTCATAGGTTCCGGCCCAGTAGCTTTCCGCATTGGGTTCGTTACCAATGGCAATATACGGAAACGTGTTGGGGAATTTTTTAAGCAGCGCTTGGTAGTATTCGTAAATGGTTTTGCTGTAACCGTATTGTGGATCCCATGTTGTTGAAAGGTCAATGGGTACGCCAGAGGTAAACGATTTGGTGTTGTGTTTTTCTGGTAACGGTTTGGCTCCCCAAAAACTGTGGCCATGATGAATAGACGGAATAATTTTTAACCCGCGGGCCGAGGCCTGGTCGACGGACTGTTGAATAACATCCCAGTGGAATTCATCTGGCGCTGTCTGAATCCATTGACGGGCAAAACCTACGCGCACATACGGCGCACCGATTTCTGCCGCAAGGTCAAACAATTTTTCACCGTCCGGTTGGTTATAAAACACGTTCCAGATAGCCGGGTGCAAGCCGTAGGTGTGGTCAATAACTGGTGTGGTGCCTTCCATGTTAGGCACATCGCGCACAAAAAACGCGCCGCCTTGATATTTGCGAATAATATTTTCCCGCAACATGACGACGCTTGCAATGGCAAGTACTATGATGCTGATAATGATGACAATTTTTTTCATTAACTCTATTACTCAACGGTTACGGATTTTGCTAAGTTTCTTGGTTTGTCCACATTGAATCCTCGCTTGGTTCCTACGTAATAAGCTAAAAGTTGCAAAGGCACAACCGTCAAAAGTGGCTCAAGGGGTTCAATGGTTTTTGGGATAGTAAAAACGTCATCGGTCAATGACGAAATTTTTTCATCCCCTTCGGTGACAATGGCGAATATTTCGCCTTTTCTTGCCCTAATCTCCTCAAGGTTTGATAACATCTTGTCAGAAACACCATTTTGCGGAACAATGGCTACCGTTGGAAAAGTTGGACTAATCATTGCAATGGGGCCGTGTTTCATTTCGCCCGCGCTATACCCTTCCGCGTGGATGTAGGATATTTCTTTTAATTTAAGCGCGCCCTCTAACGCGACGGGGTAGTTATAGCGACGGCCAAGAAAAAGAACGTTTTCATAATCCTTGCATTTCTCTGCCAACTTCTCGAGTTGAGCAGATTGGGCAAGAATCGTCTTTATTTTCTCAGGAATTTTTTCAAGCTCCTCCAATATTATTTGATTTGCAGATTTATCTTTCGAGAGATACATTGCCATCATCGCAAGAACGGTTAACTGGGAGAGAAAGGCTTTTGTTGAGGCTACGCCGATTTCTGGGCCAGCGTGATTGTAGACACCGGCATCGGTTTCTCTCGCAATGGTGGAACCGACAGTGTTGACAATGCCAAGTGTCATGAGCCCATGTTGTTTTGCTAATTGAATAGCCGCTAACGTGTCGGCAGTTTCTCCAGATTGAGAAATAGCAATGACAGCTGTTCCTTCGTCAAAAGGCTGATCGCGGTAACGAAATTCTGAAGCAAAGTGGACTTCGGTTGGTATCTTCGCGATTTCTTCAAAAAGATATTCGCCAACAAGGCCGGCATAGTAAGAAGTCCCGCAAGCCAGTATCAATAATCTTTTTACTTTTTTTAATTTGTCGGCAACCTGTTCCAATCCGCCAAGCTTGACGAGGTTTTCTTGGCTTTTTATTCTGCCGCGAAATGTGGATCGGATAACCTCCGGCCCTTCAAAAATTTCCTTAAGCATGAAATGCGGGAAATTGCCCTTTTGGGCTTGTTCTATGTCCCATTCCATACGGACAACCTCAAAAGGCGTTTCTTGTTTATTGAGATTTGTCACACTGACGTTGTTGTGATTTATTCTTGCGATTTCTCCGTCGTTGAGGTAGACAACATTTTTGGTTTTTCCAACCAAAGCGGATGGGTCGGAAGCTAAAAAGTTTTCGCCGTCCCCGACGCCAATAACTAACGGACTCGATAATTTTGTGGCATATAAAATTTCAGGATTTTTCGCGTCGATGATCGCAAGAGCATATGCTCCTTTGATCATTTTTACCGTATCAAAAAGCGCGGTATCAAAATCTTTGTCGCTGTTCAGGAAATTTTCAATGAGATGGGGCACAACTTCGGTATCGGTTTTTGACTGAAAAGTGTGTCCTTGATTTTGTAAAAATTCTTTTAATTCTTTGTAGTTTTCGATAATGCCGTTATGAACAACGAAGATACGCTCTAGGCAATCACTATGCGGATGAGCATTGATTTCGTTGGGAATTCCGTGTGTTGCCCAGCGCGTATGACCAATGCCAAGGTGGCCATCCACATGGTTTTCATGAGCCAAAGCTTTTTCCAACTCTTCGACGTGCCCTACGCTTTTTTTAACCTCGACTTTGTTGTTTGTCAAAATGGCAACGCCTGCAGAGTCGTATCCACGATATTCCAGCGCCTTTAACCCATTGATGAGAATGAGCTTGGATTTGTCTTTCCCGATGTATCCGATGATTCCGCACATAATTCCAAAATGTTAGCATTTCTTAACGCATCATTCAAGTTGGGGCGCGCGTAAATCTTTTTACAGACCCGCGGACGAATTCTCGGCGAGTTTTTTTGCGCGCTCGCGTGAAAAATGGAATGCTCGCCAATCTTGGTAAGCATCGGTTTGAAAACGCACCATCGTCATTTGGTCAATTGCTCGCCCTAGCTCACCTTTGAGACTTCCGGAAAGAGGTGATTGCAACTTTACCATTTCTGGGACAGCATCGGCAGAGAGGTGGTTTAGGTAGTAGAGATCTAAACGGCCGGTGCTTAAATAGCGTTGATAATTCTGGCGCACAATAAAAGCTTCGGGGTTCAAGATATTGATGGGCGCGATGGTGATAAAATAGATAGCACGGTAGGAAGCAAGAAGATCGTGTCGCGGTGGTCGGCAAAAATTTTATAAAGAAGAAAAATAAAAATAACGGCAAGCCAGAGAATAAAGATGTGGCTATATAATCGCAAATGGGTGAAGCCGTATTCTTGTTCATAAAACCAGAGACGAAAGAATGCCGATGTCATAATGAGCGCAATCAAAAAAACCATCATGCTACTCAACATTTTAAAACCCGAAGCATGTGTGTCTCTGCGGGTAATCGTGCTCTCAAGAGCCCATAACAAAACGAAGGAAATAGCCGCCGCGACAATTAATTGTCCAAATCCATTGCGGGCATATTGCGCATACGTGATCTCCAGAGAAGGAACATTGCTACCGGCGCGCAAAAGCGTCACAAATTGAAAAGAGACAAAGACCGCAAACAAAAAATTGACGACCCCTAAAACTGTTAATCCTTCAATCAGACCGATCGGACGAAAAACTTTTTGTTCCGAATGTTGATGTTCGGGATGCGGGGTCAGGAAAATAAAGGCATAGGCTCCAATAAAGACAGCGGCAACCATAGCGCTTCGAATGATATGCGCAAGAGCTTCGAGGTTAATGTCAAAAATGTCCGCAAGGAATTTCTGAAAAGCTTGATCTGCCGAAATAAAAAGAAGAAGGAAAATGGCAAAAAAAGGAACAGCGAGAAGCAATCCTTTAATAATATGCGGTAAAAAGTTGCGTTCTTGGGCCGTGTTGGGCCGAGAAAAAAGATTGCCGATGGTTTGAAAAAATGGAACAAGAAATTTGAATGGCAGGAACGGCAATTTAAGATAATCCCAGAGGTGAAAATCTTGAAATTTTTTCGTAGCCTGACTTGCCAAAAGGAAGAGAGCAAAAAACATTGCGGCAAAATTGAGCACGGTGAGGGGAAGACTTTCACGGACGAAAACCATCATCGAAAAAAAGAAAGCCGTGAGCGAAAGCATAATGGTGAAAGCGTCTGTCGGGCGAGAGAACATTCGGGCAAAAAGCATATATCCCATTAAAACGAGGGTCATAAAAATGGGGACAGTAATGCCCGGAGGCGCTGGAATAAAAAATTGATCCCAGGTAATGCCTAAGGAAATGCCAAAGAGAACGATAGTGATGGGTCTCATTTTTTTCAGAGGGGTGTTCGTAAGGCGCTTGCTATAGACCTCACCCTATGAAAGAGCACTCCATAAATACAAAAAGCAAGCGATCTGCTCGGGTTTCCCAAGAAAAAACACTCAATGTAGCTATGGCTACACTTCGTATTTTTTCTTGCTCCAACCCGTCGCATCTCATCTTGTTTTTGTATTTCTAAGTTCACTTTCATAGTGTGAGGTCTATAGTATAGTCTGGGGAAGGGTACACCTACAACGCAATAACAAAAACCTCTTGAACCGTATGTTCAAAACCGAGTTTCGAACTTCATCATCGCAACTGTTCGCGGTTGTTGAATTTATTGTTCCGTCAGTCCTTTAGATTCTTCTATGCTTACGCCATCATTTTCAGAATGAACTGTTTGTGTAAGTCCTGAATCATCGGGGGATTTTTTTTCCAGCATTTTTATAATATTAAGGCCCGTAGTAAAGTTTAATTTTTGTATCCGAGTCCATTCGCTAAGAGCGCGCAAAAGGTCTACCTTTGTCTTATCGTCTATTTTTCCGCCATTAGCTAAATACCCGTAGAGGCTATCAATGCTTCTGACCGTTCCGTCGTACCCGGTGGCTGTGCTCGCTTTTTCAATAGCAGGGATCAATTCCTGTGCTATACGAACCTCCATGGGGAGTTCTGTTTCTCTGTTCATAAAAAAGTGTTAGTGATGAGAGCTCAAGTATAATAGATTTTTTGCGATTAAGCAAAAAAACTGTCCACAGATCGTATGTCCAAAACCGAGTTTCGAACATACACCCTTGGCCTCATTTTTTTCTCTCTTGGTCGGGGATGCCGGATTCGCGTGCCCGCAACGCCTCGCAAGCTCGGCTTGCGTGGCGGGCGGGATACCCTCGACCTCCCCGACGTACGTCGGGGCGCGCCGTTATTTTAATCCGTAACAGAGTCGGGGTACCCGGACTCGAACCGGGGGCCTCACGCACCCGAAGCGTGCGCGCTACCAACTGCGCCATACCCCGACTCTATTGCGGATGTATTTTACGATCGTTTCGATGGCCAGCGAATTTCGATTGCCGTCACATCTTCAAGAGGCAGACTTTCATGGGAATCCTCACTGGCATCGTAGTAAAGATAATCGCCTTGCTTAGATAGTGTATAGGATTTTTGGGTTTCGTGAAAATGAAATTGTATTTTCCCCGCGATCAAGATAATAAGCGAATGTGCCGTTTGGGTATGTTTTTTGTTCTGTTTTGTCATGCCTTTTTTGCGCTCGATCCATTTCACTTCCGCGTGATCATTTTTCAGCGGAGAATCTTCCGTTAAAAAATGGCCAACAAACCAGGCGTTATGTTCGGGTTTTTGTTGAATACGTTCGCGCGTGTTGCCAGTAAGAATGGGCATACAAAATTTCGCCAGCAATTGTGTGAGTGTGAGTAGTTTGTATTTAGGGGTAAACTTTGCTCAAGAGATTTTAAGAAAATTCTACCTTGCGCTAGGTATCAACTACGAATGACTCATTACACAAACTTTGCGTGAGCAAAGTTTACGTGGACCACGTACCATACGGTACGTGTTGTGGACCCTACCGGGATCGAACCGGTCACCTTCTGACTGCCAGCCAGACGCTCTACCAAATGAGCTAAGGGCCCTTATGATGTTATCATTTTTCCTATTATAGAAAGTTCGTGGAAAATTTCAGCAGAGAAATAATTAACTCTACAAACCCCCTTGTAATCGATTTTTCGTGAAGGTTTCCCAACCGTTCGCGGATCAACTCTTGCATGATAAAATTGTTTTCGAGGGATTCGCGTGACTCTCGACCAAAATTCTTCTAATTTTTCAGTATCTTGGTCAGCCCGACATTGGAGGGTACATCGAAATTTTGTTTCATCGATGGAGTAACAGTATCGCAGGAGTTGAAAAAAGAGTTTTATGATGCCAGGATCGGAATTTCCAAAAGTTAAAGAGCCAATATTCCTTTTACTACCTTCCGCGACATAGAGAACTGCAAGCGCAAGTTTTGCAACTTTCTTATTTCTTAGTGAAGCTAGTAGTCCACGATTTCTATACTCTATTTCCGCGAAGTATAATTTCCTTTTTTTTACATGGACAAGTAATCCTATTTCTCGTGCTTTTTTAAGGTTCAAATTAACGATCTTATCGATCCTTTGTTGGTGTTCTTGCGAAAGAGAATATTGGTGGCACCATGTAGAGAGAGTACTTTTTGGGATTTTTATTTTAAGAATGCGCTGGATTTCGGAGTAGGTCTTTCCTCCTCTTCTTAAGAGAATAGCTTTTTGTTGTATCTTGCTATAAGCACGCATGATAACATCGTACCATAGAGTTTATCTATGTACAAGATGATTTTAATTGCATTTTGATATTGCCCTTATAACGCATTGGAGAATTAAGAGCATTTAAGAAGTATGCGAACGTACTCTAACAAAAATACTTGGAAAATGGAAGACTCTTCTAAAAAGCGTCTTCTTATGGAAGCGCGTCCCAAATCATTTCGAACATTTCGCGGTAGAGCAGTAAACTTGCCTTGCTTTCGTTCACCAACACGCTCACAGGCTCGGTATACTGGTGAATAATGGCTTTTGTGGGCGTGATCACGAGACTTGTGTCCACATGTCGCTCGGTGGGCAGGAGTTTAACCGCTTCAAAATAGTTTGCGGCGTTTTTTTTGAATTGTTGGCCTTGTTCGTTATCTTCAAAAATCAATCGGCTGTTCAGTTTTAACTTTGATCGTTTCACGCGCCATTTTAGAAAAAAGTCCTCGTCTGCCGCGAGCCATTGTTGAATGTTAGCAATCACCATGTAATCCATGTGTGGCCGTAGTTCCAGTAAAAGCGATTCGTATACGCCTTTTACGGCTTTGATACCCTCATAATACTTAATCACGGAACTGCCCTCGCGTTGGTTGTAGAGCGCCTCAAGTTCCGGCAGAACCGTGCGGAACCGCTTGCGCCGGTCTTCCAACGCTCGCTCAAGAGCGCGCGGGTTTTCGGCCGCGAACAGTCGCTTAAACCCCTTGGGCTCCACGCGCATAAACCCCTTCTTGATTAAGTCTTCAAGAACAGAATAGACCGTGGATCGCTTGATTTCCGAAGATCGGGCGATTTTGAGTACCGTTGTTGGACCCAAAGAAAGGGTAGAAAAATAGACTCTTGCCTCAAGATCAGATAAGCCAAGCTCCTTTACAAGATTGATTATTTGTTCATTTTTCATGATTTTGTCATTTATGTCGGCATTTACGACAACATAAGTATATCATACATAAGCCAAATAATCAAGTATTTTATAAAAATGCCGGCATTTGTGACACTTAATGTGCCATGTGATATTATCTTTCGTTACGCTAGAACTTTGACAAATTGTCAACTTCTTGGTCTGGCATAAGATCGTCTCAAAAGACGCGCTTATTCCAGGCCAAGAAACAACGCAATCCCGCGTTGCGTGGCCTGACGGAGAAGAAAATGAACTTCAATCAGATGTTGGTGCTGGCTCGTCACGGTGACCACAAGAACAACCGGACAACTCCACGCGGCTTCGCACAGCTCGAGCGTTCGGCCCGCTGGGTGGGCGAACAGATCCAAGCTCTCAAGAACGCAGGCGACGCTCTCACGGTTGCCGTTGTGTCGAGCGACGAGCCGCGTGCCATGGAAGGGGCCGCGCGCTACACCCAGGTCCTGCGCAACATGAACATCGCTGTCCGCCTTCTGGCACCCAATGCGAGTTTGGGGTGCGAGATGCAGAACCTCGGGAAGTTCCGTGGCGCCGTGCCCGATCTGCCGGCCTACGAGCATGGGTTCATGGAGGCGTGGCGCAACGCGGATTTGCGCCTTCTGTCGAGCGTCGGCACCGAGAGCGTCGGAGTCGTGGGACAGCGGGCAGGCTCGGCGATCAACGAACTTCTCAACTGCGTCGATCACCGCACGGTCCTGATCGTCGTGGGCCACGGAACGACCCACGAGCCCGCGTACGAATACCTCTTCGGCGAGCCCATGGACGACATGCCCGCGGGTGGCGCACGGCTGATCATTTGCTCGCAGGTCAGCGACTATGACCCCGCGAGCGAGGCTGACTACTGCTTCGACGCGAACGGTATGGCGATCACCTCGCTCGCGTAGTCCCGCCCAGTTATGCTTCTGGTCAAAAAGCACCAAGCCCGGGTTGTAGAGTTGTACACCAACTCTTCCCGGGCTTTTTCTTTTGACGAAATTCAAATCAAACCGAATGTCCTAAGCTAAGCTTAGGACATTGACAGAATGTCAGACTTGTAATAAAATAGAACTAGTATGAAGATAGGAATAATTACCACTCCTAACACCAAAGGCCAAATAGTGATCCCGAAATCGTTGCGGGATACGCTTGGCATCCATTCTGCCACTCCACTTAATATTGTGCTTCAAGGCAAGGGTATTTATATTTCCCTCATTCAGCAAGTGGTGGGGGATGTAGACGAGGAGAATACATATCTTAAAATCTTAGAAAAAACCAGAGGCTCATGGGGGCGAGATAGCGAAGCATCGTTGCACAAACAACGAAAAGCTCAAGAGCTCGCCGCATCAAAAGAACGAAAGAAAGTATGGTAATTCTTGATACGAATATCATTATTGATCATTTGCGTCAGCGTGGGTCGGCGACAACGCTTCTTATGGAAATGGCAAAACGCGTGCCGAAAGCCAATTTAGCAATATCGTTACTCACGGTGCAAGAATTATATGAAGGCAGAAGCACACGCGATTCGGTGAAAGAAGATTATCTGCTTGCAACGATTGCGCCACTGCGTATTCTTCCTTATACATTTGAAACCGCAGAATTCGCCGGGAAGATTGCGCGTGATCTTTTGCGGCCCATAGAATTTGTCGATGCGGGTATTGCCGCAACAGCGATCATTAATAAGGCAGAACTGGCAACATTAAATACGGGGGATTTTCAAGGGATCCCTGATCTTGAGATTTATACTGTGTGAGTGTGAGTAATTGGCCTGCCCGCAACGCCTCGCATGCTCGGCTTGCGTGGCGGGCGGGTATTTAGGGGTAAACTTTGCTCAAGATATTTTGAGAATATCCTACCTTGCGCTAAGTACAAAGTACTAATTACTCATTACCCAAACTTTGCGTCAGCAAAATTTACGTGCGCGCTGGAAGATTCGAACTTCCGACCTTTTGCGTGTCGAGCAAACGCTCTAACCAACTGAGCTAAGCGCGCGGATTTATTCTTGGTGGGCAGGGAGGGATTTGAACCCTCACGCCGGTAAAGGCATAAGGTCCTAAACCTTACGTGGCTACCAGTTACACCACCTGCCCCCTTATATGGGGTTTTTATAAAACGTTACTGCTTATTGGTACTAGAGCTCATCTCAAAAATAATCTTCCGGCCATTTTAGCCCCATTTGGCCTGCAACACTTTCAGAACTCGTCGCAATAGTACCACTATTCCTCCTCGTCCTTCAAGTGTTTCGGCTCAAATGGCATCTCAAATGTCTTGAAAGCTATTTTTGAGATGAGCTCTAAAAAATCGCCGTTGTGTCAACCGGTTGAATTTGACAAAATAAATGTTTTACAGTATAGTGTAAATGTTTTAATACTATCTTTAAACTTATGGCAGACAATAACGTTGTAAGAAAAAGTCCAGCGTTCGAAAGACCCGGCATGAACGATGGAAATAAACGGCAAAAAATGTTAGGACTTGCCGTTTTAGCTGTTGTGGTTATTGCAGTGGTAGCCATTGCGGTGAATCGTCCTTCGGGCGATGAAACCGAAACTGCAAACACCAATGACGATTCGGAATTTGCGTATGATGAATCGCAATACGATGAAGGCGAAGTGTTAGGCGAACAAGCCACGCAACAGCCTGGCCAAGAAACACCTGCAGAAACCACAGATGACAATGCCACCGTGGACGAAGAAGCGAATGCCGAAACAGCCGATGACGCTGTGGAAAAAGTTCCGGAAGTTGCCAAAGAAGATGTGCCGAAAGCAACAGACCGCGACAACGAACGCGTTGAGGAAATTGAATCTCTACGCAGTGCATTGAAAAAGTTTTATGATGATCGCAAAGGTTACCCGGAAAAAATGGACGAGTTAGCTCCGAAATACATGAAAGACATTCCTAAGAATCCCACGCCCGGCGGGCAGGAATATAGCTACACCCCCATTGGATCGGCAGATAAAAATAAGGTCTACGGCTATTACGATTTGGGCTACACATTAGAAGTCGGGGTAAAGGATTTAAGCGCGGGTTTGCACATTGCCAATCCGGATGGGCTTGCGTTCCCCTAAAGAAAACTCTATACTATAAAAGGATGGGCGTCCGAAGAATTACGGGCGCTCATTTTTTTTGAGCGCCTCTCATCATTAAATAGTTTCGTATGAAAGAACGATTTTTCATGCGAGAGTGGGCGCTCGCTTTGGTAGGTTTAGGAATCCTGTTTTTACCCACAGGCAGTTTTGCCGATTCCGGGCCAGTCATTATTAGCGAAGTCATGGCAAACCCGGCGGAGGAAGATACGGACGAGTTTATCGAGGTGGTGAATACCGGTGCGGTGGCGGTTGATCTTACCGATTGGACGTTCACCGATGGCGATGCGTTGGACACCATTGTTCCATGGACCATTGCCGAGCACGGGGCGTTAAATGACGCCAATTGGGTGAGTGAAAAGATTGTGCTTGAACCCGGCGCCATTGCCGTGATTTTAGATTCAGAATATGCAAGCGGTTTACAAGGGTATGACGTTCCACATGGAACGATCGCATTGACCGTGAAAAATACCACCTTAGGTAATGCGTTAACCACAACCGACGCGTTGACGCTTTTGGATTTGTCCGGCGTTGTTTCCAGTACATACGGCACGCCCAAAAGTTTGCCCAACTGGCAAGATCGCGACGACGATGCATTAGATGGCATTCCGTTTAACCCGGGTGATGCGCTTTCGGTCGAGCGAAAAGATATGGCCGCGGGCGATGTGGAATCCAACTGGGTTGCGTCCGTTAGCTCCACACCGGGATTGTTGTATACGCCGCCGATAGAGCCAGAAACGCCGGAAGACGACCCAGACGAAGACAACGAAGAAAACGACACGCCGCACGATGACCCGAATAATCCGTCGCCCAATGAAAACGAAACCCCGCCGGTGTACCAGAATAGCGCAGATCTTTTTTTGAACGAGGTGTTCCCCAACCCCGATGGCCCGGACACGGAAAAGGAATTTGTGGAGATCATTAATAAAGGTACGGTTGCGGTGGATCTTACGGGCTGGAAATTAGAAGATGCAACGTCGAGTGTTTTTTTGGACGGAGAGAAAATCGCTGGCGGCGCGCTCCTTGCGTTGGATCGAAGCAAAACCCACATTGCGCTCAATAATAGTGGTGGGGAAACGGTCACGTTGCGCGGGCCGGCGGGCGATGTCAAAGAAACCGTGAACTATGATCGTGCGCCAGAAGCCCAAAGTTACCACAAGATTGGCGACGTTTGGAGTTGGACAGAAGATGTTTCTCAAGGTTTGCCCAATGTGCCGTTCGTGAACACGCCGCCCGAAGCCGTGATGATAGTTTCCCAAACCGTTGTGCGTGTTGGGGAAACCCTAGAAGCCGACGCGTCCGATTCGTCCGATGCCGATGACGACGCGTTAACCTATGAATGGCAAATGGGAGGCGAAACGTTTGACGGTGTGGTGGCAGAAATTTTTCTGGACGAAGCGGGCATGATAGATATTACGCTCACGGTTTCCGATCCTTTCGGCGATTCGGACACGGCTCAAGAAACCGTGGAGGTTATAGGTTATGATTTGTCGCGCGACATACTCCTTTCTGAAATCCTGCCCGACCCGGAAGAGTCAGATGCTGTGGAGTGGGTAGAAATTTATAATGGCGGCAAAGACGATGTGGATCTGTATGGATGGAGCGTAACCGATAAGACCACAACGTACCGCTTTGAAAGCGAGCAGATACTGAAAAGCAGAAGTTATCTGTTAATAGAACGCGAGGAATCGGGCATAGCGCTCAACAATACGGGCGAGGAAATTTTTGTGGTTGACCCGGAAGAGACGATTGTCAATGGAGTAAAAGTGCCAAAAGCCATTGAGGGTCAAAGTTTTGCGCGCAAAATGGGAACCCAAAATTGGTCATGGACAACAACGCTAACCCCGGGCAAAGAAAATATCATCACTCTCGAACAGGAAGAGGAAGAAGAAACGAAAGAACAAGAAAAAGCGACGCAGAAAAAAACCGCAACTGAACCGGTGACGTCGACGCCCAAAACCGTTTCTGCAACCACGCCTACGTATCAACCGGTCACGATTGCTCAAGTTCAGACACTTTCTAAAGGCGAATACGTCACGGTGTCCGGGACAGTTTCGGCGGCCCCGGGCGAACGCGGCGTGCAAAAAATGTTTATAAGCGATGGGGAAAGTGAGTTACAAATTTATTCGCATAAAAAGTTATTTCCGGATGTGCGCAACGGTGATAGCGTGAAAGTTTCCGGAAGGGTATCGGTTGCATCCGGAGAAAATCGCGTAAACATCAGTGCGGCTTCCGATATTGTTGTTTTAGCTCGCGCGCCGGAAGTTGCGAATACACCGTTAAGTATTCCCGAAGTTGAAGCGTCGGCCAATCTTCTTCCCGATGCGCCTGCTGTTGGTAGAGTCGCTGGGGTGCAAAGTGTCGGGTTGCCAGAAAACCCGTCGCCTCCCGCAACCACGCCTTGGCTTGTGCTGGGTGTGCTTTTTGCGTGTTTACTTGTTGCCAACTGGACTTTTTTGCGATGGCAAAAAAAGAAATGGACGCAGAAGCCGAGCACAGAAAATACCTGGACAGTAGCTTGCGAAACCGATGATCAATAATGGTGGGACGAGACTTTCGTGCTATGGGCTCGCGTGCTAGAATAGCGGTATGCCAAAGAAACAGGACGTGTTCGTCATTATCGACTCCAATGCCCTGGTGCACCGAGCCTTTCACGCCAT
Organism: uncultured Gammaproteobacteria bacterium; assembly: GCA_964604315.1. Lineage (GTDB taxonomy): Bacteria > Patescibacteriota > Patescibacteriia > JACPL01 > CAZRYK01 > CAZRYK01. The sequence goes on along the minus strand of CAZRYK010000001.1, from coordinate 57,619 downwards.
TCCGCCGCTTACCACTAAAGCCGGATTGCCGGTGAATGCGGTGTATGGTTTTGTCGCCATTTTGTTGCGGGTTTTTAAGGAATTAAAACCCACCCATGTTGCCGCGGCTTTTGACCGGAAAGAAAAAAACTTTCGGCATCACGCCTATGAAGCGTATAAAGCCACGCGCGTGAAAGCGCCCGATGAACTCTATGCGCAAATCGACACGGTGAAAGAGGTCTTGAAGGTTTTGAATATTCCGATTTTAGAAAAAAAGGGTTTTGAGGCCGATGATGTTATTGGCACCCTTGCCCGGAGCATTCACGCGTCCGACAATATTCGCGTGGTGATTGTGACCGGCGACATGGATACCCTACAACTCGTCAATGACCATGTGCACATTTATACATTAAAGCGCAGTATTTCCGATACCATTATTTACGATCCTGAAGGCGTGCAAAAACGATTCAACGGATTGACGCCGGATCAAATGGTGGATTACAAAGCCCTGCGCGGCGACCCGTCCGATAATATTCCGGGCGTCAAAGGCATTGGCGAAAAAGGCGCGGTGGATATTTTAAATGTCCACGGATCGATCGACAATCTGTATGAAAAACTCCATAGCGGCGTAAAAATGGATGTGCCGTCAGCCCGCATTCAAGAAAAGTTGAAAGCGGAAGAAAAAATGGCGCGCTTAAGTTACCAACTGGCAACGATCGATACACATGTGCCAATGCCATTTGCATTGAAAGATGCGGTGTTAAACGATTACGATCAACAAAAAGTCATAGATTTGTTTCAAACGCTAGAATTTAAAAGTTTATTACCGCGCGTCGCAGAATTAGGAAAAACCATCGGCGCTCGGGGCGCGCAAGCGAGCCTTTTGCCGACGCTTGTTAACGCCCCAAAAGAAAAACAGAACTACACCACCGTTGCCACCGAGCGCGACTTAGAAACATTGGTAAAAAAATTAAGCGATGTTAAATTTTTTGCGCTCGACACGGAAACCGATAGTTTAGATGCGTTGTTTTCAAAAATGTTAGGCATGAGTATGTGTTGGAAAGCCGGAGAAGCCTATTATATTGATGCGAAACTTGCTGACGCTCCCGCGTGGGAAAAATTAAAAGAAATCTTGGAAGATAAAACCGTTCACAAAGTCGGCCACAACATTAAATATGATCTCGAGGTTCTGCGTCACCACAACATTCAGCTCGCCGGTATTGTTTTTGACACCATGATCGCGGCGTATTTATTAAACCCGGATCGCCGGGGTTTTAGTTTAGACAACTTGGCGATGATGGAATTTGGTTACCGCATGCAACCCATTACCGAACTTATTGGCGAAGGCAAAAACGCAATCAGCATGGATCAGGTCGATCCACAGAAAGTTTCGTGGTATGCGGCCGAGGATGCGGACTTTACCTATCGATTATACAAGCCATTGCATTACGAGCTTCATACCAAAGCCAATTTAGGATTGTTGCAACACATGGAAGTGCCGTTAATTTCTGTGTTGGCCACCATGGAGGCGCATGGTGTGTTATTAGACGTGGTTTTTCTGAAAAAATTGCACACACAAACCGCAAAAAAAATCGCCGCTCTGGAAAAAAAGATTTTTGACATGGCCGGCACACATTTTAATATTCGTTCAACGCAACAGATGCAAGAAGTGCTTTTTACAAAGCTTCGCCTTTCCACGCAAGGTTTGAAAAAAGGCAAGAATGGGAGTATTTCCACGTCCGCGATGGAATTAGAAAAGTTGCGCCACTCGCACAAGATCATTGATCAGATTTTGGAATACCGAGAAATGACCAAGTTGCAATCCACGTACATTGAAGCATTGCCGAAAATGATTGGGCCCGACGGTAGATTGCATACCAGTTTTCACCAGACTATTGCGGCAACCGGCAGGCTGTCTTCGTCGGATCCGAATTTACAAAATATTCCGATCCGCACCTCGGCGGGCCGCGAAATACGTAAGGCTTTTATTGCGCCTAAAGGCTACACGTTGATGTCGGCCGACTATTCGCAGATTGAACTGCGCGCCGTGGCATCGCTTGCCAATGACAAAAAGATGATTGCATTTTTTGAACAAGGGAAAGATATTCATCGCGCAACAGCGGCGGCGATTCACGGCATCGATGAAAAAGACGTGACGCCCGACATGCGGTATGCCGCCAAAGAAGTCAACTTTGGCGTGTTGTATGGTATGGGCGCTTATGGATTATCGCAGCGCTCCGGTATTCCGGTTGCGGACGCCCGCGCGTTTATTGAGCAATACTTTGCGCTTTACCAAGGCGTGGCCAGCTATATTGAAGAAACCAAAGCCTTGGCAACAACGCTTGGCTATGTGGAAACGTTGTTTGGAAGACGTCGTTATGTGCCAGACGTGAAAGCATCGAATCATCAAGTGCGGGCCGCGGCTGAACGCATTGCGATTAACGCGCCGATTCAAGGCACAGCCGCGGATCTCATGAAAATGGCAATGATTGAAGTGCACGCCGACCTTCCCGCATTTTCTCCGAAGAGCAAACTCTTATTGCAAGTGCACGATGAAGTGGTTTTAGAAGTGCCCAATAAAGAAGTCGAACACGTGGGTAAAAAAGTTGCGGAAATCATGGAACATATTTATCACATGCGCGTACCCATCACCGTCGAGGTTAAAGCGGGCCAGAATTGGGGCGACATGACGCCTTTGTCATAAGTTGCTTTTTCTTTTTTCTTTCAGTATAATAATATCATTAAAGAGTCGGAGGATCGTGTTTTTTATGGAAACATTTTATGAATAGTTTTATTGCGACCATGGTGACGCAAGGCGTGCCGGAGACAACCATTGCGTTGTTATTAATGTTGCCGATTATCGCAACCTTTATTGCCATGATCCGGCAGATTATTGGCTTGAAAGGTTTTGGTTTGTATACACCGCTCATCATTTCTTTTGCTTTCGTCGAAACAACCTTAAAATACGGCGTGGCGATTTTCATTTTTGTGTTGATTGCCGGTACGGTTACGCGCATTGTTGTCCGTAAAGCGCGATTGTTATACCTGCCACGCATTGCTATTGTCATGTCTGTCGTTGCCTTAACCATGCTTTTTCTTTTGTACGAAGGCGCCTATTCTGGCCGTAGCGGGCTGATAACGGTCAGCATCTTTCCATTGCTCATTATTGTGACGCTCGTAGAAAAATTTGTGACGGCGCAAATTGAATCTGGCGCACGGTCGGCTATTGGTTTAACTATTGAAACGTTGATCATTGCCATTGCGTCCTACTATATTATTACGTGGGCAGCGCTTCAGGATGCGCTGTTGGCTTACCCGTGGACGATACTTGCGACCTTGATTGTGAATATTATTTTAGGGCGATACACCGGTTTGCGCCTTACAGAGTTCATTCGATTTCGTGATGTGATTCAGCATGTTGAATTACCTCGCAAAAAGTAGGGCCGTGTTGGGCATGAACGCCCGCAATCTTTCCTACATCCGGGAATATAATCCACGGATCGGTTTTTCTATTGCCGACGATAAATTACGCACCAAGCGATTGTTGGAAAAAAATAATATTCCCACGCCGAAACTTTTTGGCTTCCTTCGCAATGAACGCGATGTTGCAGAGTTCGAATGGGAAAAGTTGCCCAAGAGCTTTGTGTTAAAACCCAACCGCGGATTTGGCGGCGGCGGCATTAAAATTGTGTACAATCGTAAAGACTCCGGCCGATGGGTCGGAAGCGGCGGTAATGAAGTCACTTTTTTTGATTTACTTTCCCACGTGCGCAACATTTTGGACGGGCAGTTTTCGTTAGCCAATGTGCCCGACATCGCATTCTTGGAAGATCGCGTCAAAATTTCCAAAACGTTTAAATTGTATTCTTACCGCGGCATTCCCGACATTCGCGTGATTGTTTTTAACGGCATCCCCACTATGGCCATGTTGCGGCTTCCCACCAAGCAAAGTGACGGGAAAGCCAATCTTGCGCAGGGTGGTGTGGGCGTTGGTATCGACATTGCATCCGGGGTCACCACCACGGCGATGCGCAAAGCCGGTTGGACCGACAAAATGATTGAACGCCACCCGGACAACGGTTTAAATTTGCGCGGAATCCAGATTCCGTATTGGCGCGACATTTTGCAAATTGCGGTACGGTGTCAAAAAATTTCTCAATTAGGCTTCCTGGGTGTCGATATTGCCATTGATCGCGACGAAGGCCCCGTGGTGTTAGAGTTGAATGCGCGAGCAGGGTTATCGATTCAGGTGGCAAACCTCGCCCCGCTTCGTGAACGCCTGCGACGCGTCCGGGGTTTACAGGTCAAAACCGTGGATAAAGGCGTACGTCTTGGCCGTGAACTTTTTGGCGGAGAAGTGGAGCAAAACGTGGAAGGCATCACCGGGCGCCAAGTGATAGGGTTGGTTGAGCAGGTCAAAATCCCACGCGAAGAAAATGCAGAACCGGTTCTGGTAGAAGCGAAAGTCGATACCGGCGCAGATAGCACGTCTATTGATTATGAACTTGCGCGGGTTTTGGGCTTTGGCGACGTGATTGATTATTTTTTATCGTTGGATTTACCCAAAGATGTTCCGCGGGAAAATGCGCAACAGGTGAGCATCGAAGTGCGAAAAAAATATATTACCTCCAATCAGCGTATGACCGATATTGCTTTTGTGTATTCGAGTAGCGGGTTCAGCGTTCGACCCAAGGTCACATTAACCTATGAACTGGTGGGAAGGAAAATTGTCACAGCCGTTTCGCTTATTCCACGCTCTAGTCTGAAATACCAAATGATTATCGGGAGAAAAGATTTAAAACGTTTTCTCGTAGACCCTACAAAATGATTAAATTTATGGCGCCAAAAAAACTTCTTATCACGAGTCTTTATCATCAGGAGTCGTCTCAAACACAACGTCCGCGGTTTGGAGCGGTCGGGTATAAAGGCCAGACCGAAAAAATTTACAATATATGGCAAGGCCTGGGCATACGTTTTGTGCGTTCGCCGTTGACATCGTATCAACGCGGCACATTCACCAAAGGATGGGAATTTCGCGGCGGCAAATGGCAACAACTTGCGCCGTACCGTCCACAGATTGTCTGGAACAGAATGTTATTTCAACCCGCGCGTATGGCATTGCTCGAAGAGTTAAGTCGACAGCATTTTCTTATTGGCCGGCCGATGTTTTTAAGTATTGCGAATAGTAAATTTCTCACTTCGCAAATTTTTCGTTCTGTTTCGCCGCAGACATTTTTTGTGGCATCGCCTGCCGATCTTTTCCGAGCCGCGCGTCGTATTCCAACATCCTTTGTGGTGGTAAAACCCGACACCGGTTCTGGCGGCCGCGGTGTAATGGTCTTGCCAAAATCAAAACTGACCCCATCCCTTATTACGGAACCCTCTATTGTGCAGGCGTTTGTGGAAACAGCAAAGGGTTTTGGCAATATTGCGCATAGTCGGTTTGATCTGCGCGTGGAAATGACGAATGAGAAAATTTTCAAAGCGTATATTCGCATGGCGCCAGAAAAAAAGTTTTTGTCTAATGTGCACCAGGGCGGCACGATGCAATGGATCCCGGAAAAAGGGATTCCCGCATCGGTCAAAAAGATTCTCAACAGCATGCAATCGGTTCTATCATCTTTTTATCCTATTTATTACACGGCGGATTTTCTTATTGACGCCAAGGGCAGACCGTTTTTAGGAGAAATCAACCATGCTCCGGGCATTAAGTTTCCCGACGGATTCCAAGGTTCGGAGGAAGACTCCTGGAAATCGCTTGCCCGATTCTTTGTGGATCAGTATAATCAGTGGAAGAAATAATTCAGCGGACAGCTTATAGTCATAAGTAACCAGCTGTCAGCAGTCAGTCATTATTCATCAGAATTTAGATGTTTTAAAAAAACTGTCAGCTGATAACTGACAGCTGAAAATCAATGATCATCTTCCTCTACGGAGAAGAAAGTTTTCGTCTGCGCGAGCGGCTGAAGCAATTAAAGAAAGCTTTTGCGGAGAAATACGATCGCTCGCACATGGTGACGCTCGAAGGTCGCGGGTTAACGGTCGGCGATTTTCACAACGCCGTATCGTCGTTGGGCTTGTTTTCGGACAAGCGGTTTATTGTCGTTGATGGGTTATTGCGTCAACAAAAGTCCAAGAAAATTCTGGACGATTTTTATAATTATTTAACCCAAAAAACGCTGCCCGAGGATTCCGTGGTAGTGTTTGCGGAAGATTGTGAACCCGCAGAAAAACCTCATGCCATGTGGAAGGTGTTGTTAGCGGGAAAACATGTGACGCACTTTGCGCAACTTTCCGCATCCTTGGCGCATGATTGGGCGGTACGTCAGGCGGCAGAACTTGGTTGCGCCATTGAGCCGGATGCGTTGCGGTATGTCACGCTGTGTACGGGGAATGACCTCTGGGCATTGCATCATGAAATCCACAAATTGTGCTTGGGATCCACCGCGTCCGTGATTACCATGGCACAAGCGCGCAGTGTTGTTCGCTCGCCGTTTGATGAAAATATTTTTCACTTTATCGACGCGTTGAGTCAGCGCAACGCAAGTCTATCGTTACGATTATTGGAAGATCAGTTTGCCGCGGGCGCAGAAACCCCCATGCTTTTAGGGCATTTGTCGCGCCAGTTTCGTCTTCTTGCGCATCTTCGCAGTCTGCCCGAAAACATGAAAGAAACCGACGTGCAAAAGTGCGTGGGTGTGCACCCGTATGTGTTGCGGAAAACGCGCGCCTTTACCACGTTTTTTTCACCCGCCGATCTTCAGCGTATTTTTGGCGATCTTGTTGAAGTAGATCGACGCCTCAAAACCACCTCTGTCGATCCTAAAGCCGCGCTTGTGGCCTTTGTCGCGTCAGTGTGTAATAAAGATTAAACCTTCGCGCTTTTGTGAAGACTTTTGACCAAGCGGGATTTTTTGCGCGCTGCGGTATTTTTTTTAATGATCCCTTTGGCAACGCCGCGGTCTAACTTTTTAATGGCGTGAAAAACACGTTGCTCGCGGTCTTCTTTTCCGGCAACAATGGATTCCCGCGATGCTTTAATGGCCGAATGCACATCGCGTTCCACACGCAAATTGCGCGCGCGATTTTTTTGGCTTTGCCGGATGGCTTTGCGAGCCGCTTTCTTGTTAGGCATAGGGTCTTAAAGTAATAAGAGGCGATCGTTACTGTATCACGGCATCGACTTCGCGTCAAGAATTTGGGAGTTTACAGGAAAAGTTTACAAGTTTTTTAGAATACGCGTGTTATATGTTTTTTCGTTTTTCTATTCCGCGTTATCAAGATGTTGCTCCCACGCATCTAGCTCGGTATTAACAAGTTCTAAGAAGTGCGCTCGGAGTCTAGGATTGCTTTCATGAAGATCTTCGCCTTCAAGCTGTAGTTGATAGGCAAACTCTGGACGCTCATCTTCTACGGGTGAAATGTAGCGACGTATTTCCAAATGTGTTAGTACGGCTGTCGAATCTGGGTACATTACTAATCTGCCCGTGTACTCATAGTTTTGATCATGCACAAATCCGCGGAGTTCATAATGATTCCAAGATACGCCATAATCAATTTGAAAATGCGTTTTAGAATCATCAGCGTTCTTAAATTTCGCGTGCAAAGATCCTTTCATTCCGATCGAAACTTGATCAAAGATATTATCACTCTTTTGTGTAATCTCCTCATAAGTTCGCTCTGGGTCAAGATTCTCTTTGAGCGTATCTGGGCGTTCAGAAGCTGTGGCGGTCTTTCTTGCTTTGAACTGCGTACCTGGTACGGAATCAACAGCCGGCGCTTGGTATTGTTCGGTAGCAGTATCTTTTGTTGGACCCCCTTCATCGGTTGAAGAATGTTGAATGGTATCCTTTGCTACGAGCCCAAGCGTTGCAACGATTGTTGCGATAGATAAGACTTCCTTTTTTGTAAGGCCTCTCTTTTTTTCATCTTTTTGCCCTTCTCTTTCCTGATGGGGACTAAATCCTCGTTCATTCATGTGATCTTAATATAAGGTTACCATTTTAAATAAAACTTAGATTCCGTAAGATTCGACTTTATAGTTGTCTGAATAGTATCACAATGACCGCCCCCTAACAATGCGTGATACCTGGCGTTTATGAATAATGGAGGATTTGTATAGATGGGGTTTAAACGGAGAAAGCCGAACAATGCGCGGTTTTAGCCCGCGTTCGCGCAAGGCTTTTTTTAAGCCGCCAACAAAAATATTTTGATCATACCCCAAACAAATCACGTCGGGCGCAATAACCTCTATCACACGGTAGGGGTCGCGGACATAGCCTAAAATCGCGCGGTCTACTAAAGGCGAGGCTTGCACCGTTTTTAAGCGATGGGTTTCGTTATGCGTGGGCTCGCAGTGCTTATACCGGCGGACGTTCACATCGCGCGCAACAACCACGGTTAAGTGTGTGCCGTGTAGTCGTGCTTGGCGAAACAAATCTTGATGTCCTTCGTGAAAAAAATCAAACGTGCCAAAGCATAATGTTTTTGTGCGCTTGTTGCGTTTCATACGTTTTTCTTTCGCGCGTTCTTAAACGCCATCATCTTATCACGCAGTTCGGCGGCTTGTTCAAATTCCATATTGCGCGCATGCAGAATCATTTGTTCCTCCAGCTCGCGCAATACGGCGGCGAACTCTTCTTTGGAATAGTCGCTTACATGTTTCACTGCGGCGTTTGTTTCTTCGGCTTTCTGGTCTTCTTCTTTTTTGCCGCTTAACCGATCTTCGCGAATCGTTTTCACAATGGTTTGCGGCGTAATGCCGTGCGTGCGATTATACGCTTGTTGCAGTTTACGTCGCCGCTCGGTTTCCGAAATGGCGGCTTGCATGGAATCGGTGATTTTGTCGGCGTACATGATGACGGTGCCCTCCACATGACGCGCGGCCCGGCCAATAGTTTGCACGAGCGAGGTTTCACTGCGCAAAAATCCTTCCTTGTCCGCGTCCAAAATCGCCACCAACGACACTTCGGGTAAATCTAAGCCCTCGCGCAATAAATTGATGCCCACAACGACATCGTACACGCCCAAACGCAAGTCGCGCAAAATTTCCAACCGTTCCATGGTGTCCACCTCGGAATGCAAATACTGCACTTTGATGTTGAGGCTTTGTAAATATTCCGTCAACTCTTCGGCCATGCGTTTGGTGAGCGTGGTCACTAACACGCGCTGGTGTTTTTTTGTGCGCTGTTGAACTTCGGCCAATAAATCATCGACCTGATTGCGCGTGGGGCGAATAAAAATTTCTGGGTCCAATAAACCGGTTGGACGAATAATTTGTTCGGCAACGACTTTGGAGCGTGAGATTTCGTACGGTTTTGGTGTTGCGGAAACATAAATCACTTGATGCACCTTGGACGTGAATTCGGTAAAATTCAGCGGGCGGTTGTCGTAGGCCGCCGGAAGCCGAAACCCGTATTGCACCAAATTTTTCTTGCGGCTTTTGTCGCCTTCATACATGCCGCCGATTTGCGGAATGGTGATATGCGATTCATCGATGAACATGAGAAAATCTTTCGGGTAGAAATCGATTAAGGTATAGGGCGGAGTGCCGGGTTTGCGGCCATCAAAATAGCGTGAATAATTTTCAATGCCGTTCACATAGCCGGTTTGTTCCAACATTTCAAGGTCAAAGCGCACGCGCTGTTCGAGCCTTTGTGCTTCCACAAGCAAATGCGCCTTCTGGAAATTTGCGATCTGCTGTTCCAGATCGTGAAGAATTTCTGTCTTGATTTCTTTAAACCGTTGAGATTCCGTCACATAGTGTTTGGCCGGGTAAATATCGACGCGTTCTAAATCGGTTATCCGATTGCCGGTGAGGTGATCGTGTTCAGAAATTTTTTCCAGCTCGTCGCCAAAGAATTGCAAACGCATAATGCGTTGGTCTGACGCCGTGGGGTAAATTTCTACCACCTCGCCTTTAACGCGGAAGGTGCCGCGGCGAAAATCCACGGCATTGCGCGCATATTGCATTTTTACTAAGTCATGCAAAAGTGTGGAACGTTTAATATGCTCTCCGCGCGCAACGGTTTTTGCCATGGCTTTGTATTCCACAGGGTTGCCTAAGCCGTAAATACAACTGACCGAAGCAACAATAATCACATCGTTGCGCGACAGTAAGGCTTGCGTTGAGGCATGGCGCAGGCGATCGATTTCTTCATTGAGTTGCGTTTCTTTTTCAATGTAGGTGTCGGATTGCGGAAGATAACTTTCGGGTTGGTAGTAATCGTAGTACGAGACAAAATAATGCACCGCGTTTTTTGGGAAGAAATCGCGGAACTCGCTTGCCAGTTGCGCGGCCAACGTTTTGTTATGCGAAATCACCAGCGTGGGTTTTTGCACTTTAGCAATCACGGAAGCCATTGAAAATGTTTTTCCACTACCCGTTATTCCTAAAAGCGTTTGGTCGCGGTAGCCTTTTTCAATCCCGCCAACAAGTTTTTTAATGGCTTGCGGCTGATCACCCGTGGGTTTATAAGGAGACCGAAGTTTAAATAATGACATTCTCCTATACTATCCTGCGGCTTGGGATTCTTCAAGTAAGGGCTTGACGGGAAGGCAAGGTGAGCATAGGATAGAGTCGGTTTCGTTGATGCCTGGCCTCGTGTCAGCCCCCTGCCGGGGTTTAGGCTCGCGAAACCACGGCCTTGGATGCGCCACAGTTCCCCGAGACCGCTCGGGAAACTGGTTCCAGGGTCGAGAGGAAGGGTGGGGGTGCGCAAATGTCGCGCGCTATTACGGTGGCGCCGGAGCCGACGACAGGACACACCCCCACCCACCTTCCCTTTTGATGAAATTGCTTATTGTCCAACACCAAGGTGTTGGACATGTTTTTTACTTGACAGATTTTTGCCGTCGGTTTAATATACGGCCAGTTTCGCTGGGCGCCCGAGAGTCCCCTGCCGGTTTTCACCGGCAAACCGTTGCCCGGAGGAGTTCCGGTTTCCATACCGGAATGACTTTGTCCCTCCGCGGCGACTATGGGATTTGGGAGCCGACGGCTCCCAGCGAACGAACGAGACCCCCTTGGGGTCGAAAGCGCCTATCCTACGGCGCGATCGATCCCTCAAAAGGAAGGGTCTCGTCGAGAAACGGGTGGAGCGCCGGCACATGGCGCGCAATGGATTCGGATATGCCAATTCCGACCAAACCCGCGACGACGGTCGCTCCACCCACCCCCCCCTCACACGGGACTGTTTTTTTGTTGTTCGAAACCGAGTTTCGAACATTTTGATTTTGGCAAGAGCTTAGCTCTTGCCAAGGTATAGACCTCACCCTATGAAAGAGTACTCCATAAATACAAAAAGCAAGCGATCTGCTCGGGTTTCCCAAGAAAAAACACTCAATGTAGCTATGGCTACACTTCCTCTTTTTTCTTGCTCCAACCCGTCGCATCTCATCTTGTTTTTGTATTTCTAAGTCCTATTTCATAATGTGAGGTCTATAACTTTGCCAAAGAGAGGAATTTTGATACGATACGAGCATATGATCGGCCATCTTCACGGAACTCTTCTTCAGAAATCCGCCAATGCGCTTGTGATTCAAGTCAGTGGCATTGGTTATGAAGTGCATGTGCCGCTGTCGCTTCTTACCAAACCGAAAATCGGCGACGTCATTGACATGGTCATTTACCATGACATCCGCGAAGGCATTAACGCGCTTTATGGTTTTGAAAATTGGGACGATCGCGCGTTGTTTAAAGAACTCTTGTCCGTTTCTGGCGTGGGGCCTAAAACCGCGTTGGCCATGTTTGGCATGAACACCGCAGAACAAATTATTGCCGCGATCAACGATCAAGACATTGCGTTCTTAACCGACGTGCCGGGCATTGGCAAACGCACGGCAGAACGCATTACCATCGAGCTCAAAGAAAAAGTCTCGAGCGGTACGGCCTTTGTTCCGCAAAACGAAACCGCGCAAGCCTTGGAAGCCTTGGGGTATAAGGCGCGCGAAATTCGAGAGGTTGTGCAAACGCTTCCTACCAACCTTCCTTTAGAAGAACAAATTAAATCGGCTTTGCAAAAACTTTCCCGATGATTGTTGAACACATCACAGACGAAAAAACATGGGACGATGCGGTGCAAAAAAGCCCGCACCCGACGTTTTTACAATCCTGGGCTTGGGGGCAGTTTCAGCTATCCTTAAAACGTAAAGTCTTCCGGCTTGCTTTTGTTGTGGAAGGGAAAACCGTGGCTATTGTTCAAGGTATTCAGATGCCCGGGCGTTTTTGGCAACGGTATATTTATTGTCCGCGCGGGCCGTTACAAATCGCGCAAGACGTTTCGCGTGAAGATGTCATGCAGACGTTTGTGCAATACCTTAAAGACGCTGCACATCTTCGCAAAGCGCTTTTTGTGCGTTACGATCCTATCGATGTTTGGAATCATCCGAGCGCACAACCCGGTCCCATGATGCAACCATGGGCAACGCGCATGGTCGATCTTTCGCAGACCGAAGAAGAACTGTTAGCGCAAATGAAATCCAAAACGCGCTATAACATTCGCCTTGCAACGCGCTATAGAATAGAAATTAAAGCGCATACCGGACGAAAACCGTTAAAACATTTTTTAAAACTTTTGCACGAGACCAGCAAGCGCCAAGGCATCAAAGCGCATCCGGATAAGTATTATCGTCACATGGAAAAGGTATTGTCTGACACAAAACGCTTTTGGATCTACGAGGCTTGTCGCGACAACATAACATATTCTGTGGGGATTTTTGTTCTTTTTGCCGGAACCGCATATTATCTTCATGGTGCGTCATCGGAGCGAGGAAGGACTATAAGAGCGTCGTACGCCTTGCAATGGCAAGCGATGTGCGATGCCAAAAAACACGGCGCGCAAAACTATGATTTTTTTGGTGTTGCCGGAACTTCTGCACAAGAAAGAACTTGGGCAGGCATTACGCAGTTCAAAGAAGGGTTTGGTGGGCGTACGATCACGTTTGAACACACCAAGGAAATTCCCTTGAACGAGAAAAAATACCGGCTTTTTCGCGCATTAAAACGATCTTGAATTTTTGGCCGCGATATGCTAATCTTGAAATATAGCGGAGGCTTATTTTTAATTCCAAATTATGATCTCTAAAGTCGTTGTTCCGGCCGCTGGCAAAGGCACAAGAATGAAGCATTTAACTAAAAAAACGCCAAAACCCTTAATCGAGGTGAATGGCAAACCGTTTTTGTATTACCAAATGAAGCTTTTTGAAAAAGCGGGGTTTGATCATATTATTTTGGTTGTCGGTCACTTTAAAGAACAAATGGAAGATTTTGTGAAGCGATTTGATTTTCAGGCAACCATTGTGAATCAATTTAGTTTTTCAGGGGAAGACAAATTGGGTACCGCGTTGCCGATTTTGGCGTGCGAAGAATTTATTGGCGACGATCAATTTTGTGTGGTGAATTCTGACGGCGTTTTTAGCGTGGACGATTTAGCCCGGATGCGCATTGACGATAAATTTCACTATATTGGCGCCATGCAATCGGATCACCCCGAAGATTATGGCGTGATTTACGAGAATGCCGGCGGGGTTTTGGAAAAAATTGTGGAAAAACCCAAAAATCCCGAATCGAATTTGGTAAATACCGGTTTGTATAAGTTTACGCCAGAGATTTTTGGGGAATGTAAAAAAGTGCAACCCTCGGCGCGCGGGGAATATGAACTCACCGATGCGGTAACGGCGCTTGCGGAAAAGAAAAAAGTGAAAGTGGTGAAGCTCAAAGATTATTGGTACGATTTTGGCCGTCCCGAAGATGTGGTCACCATGAGCGAGCATTTTAAAAAGTTGGGAGAATTGTAGAATGGCGAAAGAGCGACCAGCTTGCCGTTCGGACGTCTTGGCATTGGATTGCTCCGCCGAGTGACTCCTTAACGGCAAGCTGGTTGCTCTGGTTTATTTATTACTTACCGCTTACTCCTTACAGGAGAATATTATGGAAGATTTGGTCGAAAGTTTTTCCGGCATTCGTGGGAATGCGCAACAATCCATGACACCGGATTTGTGCCGGAAGTATGGTTTGGTGTATGGAAAGCTTATGAAAACCTTTGTCAAACACTCGGTGTTTGACACATTGGTTGTGGGCGGGGACTCGCGGCCGAGCCACGATGTTTTAAAAGAGGCGGTCGCTGAAGGCCTAAAGCAAGCTGGCTGGAAAACGATTATCGATGTGGGGATTGCACCAACGCCGGCGGTGCAGTTTGCGGTTCGGCATTTTCAGGCTTCCGGCGGTTGCATTATTACTGGCTCGCACACGGAACCGGAATTTAATGGTCTAAAATTTTTAGGCCCGGATGGCGGTATGTTGCGCCCGGCTTTGGCCGACAAAATGATCGCCAACTTTCATGCAGGTTCGGAACTTGTACAGGTTCGGAACTTGTTAAAGGCGAAAAGAGAAGATCGGGCAGAAGAGTGCAGAAAGGCCTATATTCACGAAATTGCGCGTATTGTGGGTGATGGCGCGGTCAGTGCGATTCGCAAAACCCACGTCTCGGTGGTGTTAGACCCCAACGGCGGGTCGGCAACGCATTATCTTAACGATTTTGTAGAAACTTTTGGGCTGAAAGCCGCAACCATCCATGGAACGCTCGGACATTTTGAACGTTTAATTGAACCCAAACCCGAAGTCTTAACCGCGTTGGCTCAAAAAACCGACGCGCTGAACGCTGACGCGGGTTTTGCGTTCGATTGCGACGCCGATCGTGTGGAGTTAGTTGTCCCTTCGCAATCAGCCTACGCGCAAAAGAACAGCGCTATGATCTCCGGACAATATATTCTTGCGCTTTTAGTTGATGAAGTCTTGGCAACGCACCCCAACCCCTCTTCTCAAACCGTGGCAGTAAACGATGCAACATCCAACGTGGTTTCCGATGTGGCCAATCGTTATGGCGCGACCGTGCAAGAGGTCGAGGTCGGGGAAATCAATGTGGTCGAGGCCATGGAAAAAAACAACAGCCCGGTTGGCGGCGAAGGTTCGTCGTCGGGCGGCATTTTTCCCCCCAGCAAATGCCGCGATGGCATATTGACGATGGCCATGATCTTGCGTAGCATGGTGCGGCAAAACAAAAGCCTTTCCGATATTCTTTTAACCTTTCCATCTTACACAACTCTGCGCGACAAATTGCAATGTGTGGCAGAAAAACAGATGCAGGTGCGCCAAAAAATCGAAGAGACATTTCGCGCTCAAGGATTTGCCATTCAGACAACAGGCGATGCCACGGGTGGGTTAAAAATTCTGCCAAAAGCAGGGGAATTTATCTGGTATCGCGCGTCGAAAACCGAAGCCGGGGTGTTTCGCATTTTTGCCGAAAGTCAAGACCCTGCCCGCGCGTCCGAGCTCTTAAAAATCGGTAGAGAAGTCTTTCAAAAGGCGTCGCAATAACCATTGCGTTTTGAGCGTGAAGCCGCTATAGTACAGATATGACGCTTTTCCAAAAACTCAAAACCGAGCACGCAACTTATTACCGCGAACGCAATCGCATTGTGCGCACATCGTCTGAAGCTTTGCAATTGTCCAAGCGGGCGGTTTTTGATCTGCATCGTGGCGATAAGCAACAGGCCAAAAAGAATTTGGCGTTGGCGCAGGGAAAATTAGCATCGCTCAAAACATCGTTTGCTAAAAACCCCAAATTGGAGTTTGAGGGAAGCTATCGCGCCGCGGTGGAAGAATTTGTCGAAGCTACGATGTTTTTGCGTCACATAGAAAAGAAACCGTTTACGGCCATTAAAGGCATGAACGTCTTTTACGAAGAATATCTTGGCGGTCTAGCAGACATGACCGGCGAAATTGTGCGCCATACCATCAAAATGGTGTCGAGCGGCCAGACCGATGTTCGGGAGAGTGTCAAAACCGTGGAAGAAGTGGTGGCGCAGATGTTAGAGATGAATTTAACCAGCAAGTTGCGGCAGAAGTTCGATGACGCCAAGCGCAATCTTAAGCGCATGGAAGAAATTTTGTACGATCTGGAAATAAGGCGTAAGGGATAAATTACTTTGGCGGCCAATGAGCGCTCGACTTGTTACACGGCGTCACACATTGGATCCTCCGGCGAGTGCCGTTCTTCGCAACAAGCCGAGCGCTCTTCTCTTCGTTGACCGCTGAAATCTATGGACGAACCCATCTATTCAGTTTCCGAATTCGTCGATGCCATGCGCATGATGTTGGCGGATATGACCGTAAAGGTTCGCGGCGAGGTCAGTAATTTTCATCTTAACCAAGGCCGGTTGGTGTTTTTTGATTTAAAAGACACGGCAAGTTACATCAGCTGTTTTATGATGGCGTTCAGCTTAGATGTTGCTTTAGAAGATGGTATGGAGATCGTTGTCACGGCCAGCCCCAGTCTGTTTAAAAAATCCGGCAAATTTCATTTAGCCATCAAAAAAATCGAGCTGGTCGGCGTGGGCGCTCTGCAAAAAGAATACGAACGGTTAAGAAATCAACTGGAAAAAGAAGGCCTTTTTGATGCGTCGCATAAACGGCCTTTGCCTAAATTCCCCGAGCATGTCGCGGTGCTGACGTCGTTAGATTCCGCGGCATTAACCGATGTCAAACGCGTTTTAGCCAATCGCTGGCCCTATGCGCAGGTTTCTGTCTTTCCCATGGGCGTTCAAGGCAAAGAGGCAATTCCGGGAATTTTGCGCGCGGTTCAATGGGTAAACCAAGAAGCCGAGATGATAGACACGGCGATTCTTACTCGCGGCGGCGGAAGTTTAGAAGATTTACAAGCGTTCAACAGCGAAGAGGTTTGCCGTGCGGTTTTTGCCTGCAAAGTGCCGACCGTAACCGGCGTGGGTCATGAGCGCGATGAAACTTTAGTGGAATATGTTGCCGACGTCCGTGCCGCCACGCCATCGAATGCCGCGGAATTAGCCGTTCCTCACCATGACGATGTCATGTATGTGCTGAACCAGCTGTCGGACAGGGGAGCTCGGGCGCTTACAACAAGCTTGCACATAGAAAAAGAGCGGTTCCGCGACGCCGTGAATCATATGGAACAGCGTATTCGGCTTCCGGTCCAGCGTCTTCGTCTGATTTTGGCAGATTTTCCCCATGCGGTTGCGCGTTTTTCCGAACAGTTAAAACGTCAACGCCAAGAGATCGTGATAGGCGAAACCAGCATTTATGAAAAACTTGAACGCAAACTCGACATGGAACAGCAAAAAGTTTTGCATACAACCGAGCTTTTAACGTCCCTTTCCCCGTTGCGCGTGTTAGAACGCGGGTATAGCGTCACAACGGCGGAAAACGGCCGCGTTGTGCGCGATGTGTCTCAACTTTCTAAGGGCGACAGTGTATCCACAACGCTTGCTAAAGGACGCTTCCGTTCTGTGGTACAATAAGATCTATGCCAACAAAACAACCCAGTTTTCAGCAACAATTTGAACGCTTAGAAAAAATCACCGAAGAACTCGAAGGCGAGAACGTCGATTTAGATGCGGGGTTAAAAAAGTTCGAAGAAGGTTTAATCATTGCGCAAGAACTCAAAAAACGGCTTTCCGATGTAGAGAAAAAAATCGAGACCATCAAAGAAAAGTTCCATAACGATGAAGAAGTCGTATGATTAAAGCGTCGAGCCATAAACTTTTTTGGGCGTCGTCGTTAGGGAGCGGTTTTCTGGTTGCGCTGTTAACGCTGTTTTTTGTGGCCATTGTCGAATCCAGCAGTGGAAAGCAGTTTTTGTTCTCTGGGTCATTGGGGTGGGTCATTATTTTGTTCGGCGTGTTGTTGGGGTTATCGCTATGGGCGTTTTTGCGAGAAAACAAAGTGCTTTCTGCGGCGTTTCTTACGGGCATGATCTGGGCCCTGATTTTCATGAGCCTTTTTGCCGCCCTTGCCATTTTGCAAATACTCCTAAAATAACATCAGCGATTGGATTGGCGTTAAGGAGTCACTCGCCGGAGGTCACCAATGTAGTGACTCCGAACGCCAAGCCGAGCGCTGATCCCCCCTATGTTCCGCGCATCGAGTTTTAAGTTACAAATGTACGCTCAATGTCCGCAGGCGTATAAATTTACATACGTTGATGGCCTTGCGGATCAATACAAAAAGCCAAAACCTTACCTTACCATGGGCGCACATGTGCATAACGCGCTAAAGGATTTTTTTGAATTAAAGCCCGAAAAACGGGATTTTCCAACGCTCGAGGCGATTTTGCGCAATCGCTGGCGGGAAAATCGCAAAGGGTTCAGCGGCAAAGAAGATGAAGCAAAATGGGGAACGAAAGCTATCCAGATGCTTAAACTTTTTTGCTATAAGAACAATCTCGCAATTCAACCGGTGTTTTTAGAGAACTATTACGACCGCATGATCGATCCTGGCTTAAAGATTTTGGGGCGCATTGACCGCGTAGATAGCGACGATGAGGGTTTACATATTATCGACTATAAAACCGGCAAGCTTCCAGAAACGCCACCGGATCCGTTGCAGTTGGCGTTGTATGGGTTAATCATGCATGGGCGAACCGAAAAACCCGTTACCCGCGCCTCGTATTTGTACTTGCAAAATAACACATGGCAGACCATTGCCATAGACGAGTCCGTGATGCAAGATGCGCTTACCCGTGTGCAGAACGACGTGCAAACCATTCTTGCCGATAACGCGTTTCCTGCTACAATCAATCCGCACTGTAAGACCTGTGATTTTTTAGAAATCTGCCCCAAGCAAAAAGAAATTCAGGTGTTGATTGATGGAGAAGAGCTATAATTAGTAGAAGCCCTCAAGCGATCCATCTATCATAATTGTCTTTTCTCATTACCAAACTACTAACTACCAACTACAGACTCATTCCTATGCCCCGCATTGTCCTCGACTTAGAAACCCCTCGAAGTTTTCAGGATGTTGGCGGCTACCACAATATTCACTTGTTGGGAGTCTCGCTGTTGGGTGTGTATTTTTATGACACAGATACTTATAAAGCCTACCGCGCAGACGATTTGCCGCAATTTGAAGAGTATCTTATTCAAAACAAACCCGAAATGGTGGGGTTTAATCAAATCCATTTTGATTTGCTTGTCCTGCAGCCCTATTGCCAGCACATCCGTTTAGCAAGTTTGCCGCAGATCGATATTATGGCGCAAGCTCAAGAAAGCGAGGGTTTTCGCATCAAACTGGAAAGTTTTGCTCAAGCCACGCTTTACGAAGGCAAGTCTGGGCACGGGTTAGACGCGATTCGGTATTACCGCGAAGGCAACTGGGAAGATTTGGAACGTTACTGTTTGGATGACGTGCGTTTAACCAAAGATTTATATGATTACGGGCAAAATCACGGCTATATTTGGTATAAATCCGGGGCAGAGCAACGGAAAGTTCCGGTTCCGTGGGGGCAAGAGCAGACGATTGCAAACATTTTAAGTCTTGCCGCCACCAATCATCAACGCGTGGCCGTGGAATTTATTGATCTTCGCAACAACATCGCAACCCGCGAAAAAAGCACATTTGACATTCAGCGTTATAGCGAAAATGTCGTTATTGCTTACTGTCACACACGCCATGAAGTGCGCCAGGTGCCCGTTGCGCGGTTTATCGATGCATCCATTATCTCTGAAAACTCCACGCATCAGGCGCAGTTATTTTAACAAGCTCCAGATTTTTCCACAATCTGATTGACAGAAAGGCATAAGCGGTGTATAATGTATTTATCAATTGTTTCTGTCTACAACGAAACATGTTTAGGAGGTTTAAAAAGATATTTTTAAGAAGCGTGCCTACCCTCTCTTTCGGGGGGCGTCTTTTGGCCAAAAAGGTTGCTCACGATAGATCGTTAGTAGCCTTTTTTGCGTATTAAAGATAAAAACGCGAAAATATTTTAGTTGCTAAGTACTTAATAAACCGGAAGCTTTTTCTCTTACATGCTTGTAAAGAGAAGCGGCGTCCTAAAAAGGTATTATGAAGAACGAGCATTTGCATGTGCGCCGATGGAGTCTTGCGGCTCTATTAGCGTTTGTCGCAGCCGTGGGGTTTGGGGCCAGTGCCAAGCCTGCTAGCGCTGTGAGCGATCCGTTAGTCACAGGTGTCACTATCGTTTCGTCGACATCGACGACGACCAGTGCAACAGCAAACTATGACATTCGGATCACGAGTACCCAGGCGATACCGGC
The DNA here is from genome assembly GCA_964604315.1 of uncultured Gammaproteobacteria bacterium. GTDB lineage: Bacteria > Patescibacteriota > Patescibacteriia > JACPL01 > CAZRYK01 > CAZRYK01. The sequence goes on along the minus strand of CAZRYK010000001.1, from coordinate 37,549 downwards.
CAATACGCCGTTATCTTTTAATTTTAATTCGGCCGATTTTTCTGCCGGGGAGTTTAACCTCTCCTCTGCAACCATCGGGCGCGTCGCCCAGGGTGGTTCCGTGACAACGATCCCGTCCAATGCCGGCGGTGGAATGATATCCGTCACAACACCGTCACAGATAGCGGCGGGGAACTCCTTGTTCCGGATTAGTAATGTCACGAACCCGTCACGCGCAACAGCGTACAATGTGTTTGTGAGCACAGAAGATCAATCACAACCTCAAGAGGGGTTTGGTCAACAGACGCAAGGTATGCCAAGTGCGCCGAATGTGATCGGAACGGGTGTACTGTTCGGCGTCTTCACGCAATCCGATGGTGCAACGCCGATTGCGAACTCGGGCGTGAACCTGCACGATGATACCTTTTCGAAATTTGTTTTTGGCAACACGAACGCCGCAGGGACGTTTTCGATGGATATTTCCAGCGTCATCGGTGCGGTAAAATTAGAAGTTTTCTTAGATCCTCGCAATGCTCCAAGCGGTCAATCAGCGCCGGATCCTATTGCGTTGACTCTTGCCGGCGCAACGGTGCGACAAGACATTGCCTTAATTACCGCTTCTAAAACACTCGTTGTCACGGTAAAATATAAAGGCACCGGAGCCGCAGTCACAACGGCTCAAGTGAGCGCGTTCCGCCCCGGAGCCGCAGGGAACGCTTCTGCTAGCGTGAACGCAAGCGGGCAGGCAACCTTAAGCCTGGCGCAAGGCGGATCTTGGCAACTGAACGTCATGCCAGCTTTCAATGAGCAAACAGGACAACAGCAAACCGTGGATTGGATTCAGCCCTTTGGTGAACCTATTAGCGCAAACTTTAAAGATGACAAAACCGTAGAAACAGTCAGTGTGACTATTGAAGTCGATAAAGCCGACGCAACAATTAAAGGAACCGTGAAAGACACAAATGGTAATCTGTATAATCAAGGTTCCGTAGACATTCGTAGCACGAATGGCATGGGGACAAGCTCGGGCATTCAAAATGGCGCTTTTCAGGTCTCGGTGCAGGCGGGTTCCTATAGCTTGTCGGTTTGGACCAATAATAGCGAGCTTTATAACGATGAGGTAAAAGTCACAGTTGAAAAAGATCAAACGCTAGATGTTGGCGTGATTCAATTAAAGAAACGCAATTCGAAGATTACCGGCAAAGTGATGGACAAAGACACAGGCGCTGGCGTTGCAAGCCTTCGCGTCCGCGCATTTCAGGTGGGCGGGGGTTTTGGATGGGCCGATGACGAAACCGATTCTTCTGGTAATTACGAACTCTTTGTCAACCCGGGAAAATGGGGCGTGCAAATCGACACGTTCCAACGGCAAGATCCGAACGCCACTCCAGGCACGTCAACAGATTCTTATCAGCCGGAAAACAACATGCCTATTGAACTGGAAGTAAAAGACAATGAGACCGTTTCTGGCAAGAATTTTAACGTGGTTCGCGTGACGGGTTCGATCGTATTGACCTTGGTAGCAAGCGACGGAGCCTCGTTAGGCAATAAGTGGTATGGCGCAAGCTGTCATGTGAAGGGCACAATGTTTGGCCCAGGAAACGATTACTTTGGCGGTTTCCAGAATGCAACGGCAACATTGCCGGTTCCGGATAACAAAACCTATGAATGTGACGTGCACATGCCGCCGAATGAACAAGATTATTCCATGGATGCGCCTGTAACGGTTGTTGTTGGCAATGACGCATCCGCAACTGCAACAGTAACTTTAGTAAAAAACGATTCAACGATTGAAGGGTTCTTGGTTGACCAAACAGGCGCCAAAGTCACTAACACCTTTGCGCGCGTGGTTGCCGAGACGCGATCAGCTGATGGAGGTTTTGGCGGTTTCCGTGAAGCAGAAGTAGACCAACAGACTGGTAGCTACTCCATGTCGGTTCGCAGTGACGCAACAAAGAAATACAACATGGGTTTCTTTGCCGGCTTCATGGGCCCGGGCGCTGAAAAAGGCGGAGAAAACGCAGGCGCAGGAAATCTTATTCCCACACCTCCTTCTTTTGAAGGATTAGCGGTGCCGACAGCCGGAACGTATAACTATAATGTTGTAGCCTACCGCTCCGATGCAACATTAACAGGAAGAGTGGTAGATGAAACCGGAGCGCCGGTAGCTTTTGCCTTTGTCTTTGCAACGAACACCGAAGAATTCTTTAAAGAAGGCGAAGACGGCGGCGCTATTGAGGCCGGATCCAAAAAGCGTATTGACTCGGGTTCGCAAACTGATGAAAACGGTGAGTATACTTTAGGTGTGGTTGGCGGTGAAACCTACTTTGTGAATACGGGTATTCCCCACTTCATGTCCGGGAAAGGCTTAATGCCGCCCGAAGGCCAGCGCGTTGAAATGAATGTGGGCGATACGAAAGAACTTAACTTCCAATTTGGCAAAGCCGATGCGAACATTAATATTGATGTCGCGGTAGACACGGGTGGAACATTACCGTTTGGCTATTGCCACGGGTATACCTCAGATGGTCTATTTACCGGCGGTGAAGTCTTTAATGGCACAGCGTCCGTTGCGGTAAAATCTGGAAATGACTGGTTCGTGCAATGCGACGGCAATGAGTTTGGATCAAATAAATTTTACCGATCCCCGGAAGTCATTGTGTCGGTTCCGAGCGCTGGAGATTACGATCAAACCATTACGGTAGAAGAGGCCAGTTTCGAGATTCCGGATGCAGTGACAACAAGTTTCTCCGCATCTGAACAAAAAGAGATCGGTCTTCCGGACGGCACAACGCTGACAGTTCCTGCCGCCGCGTTAAGTACCGATGACGAAACCGTGACCATTACCGCCGAGCCTACCACGCAGGTGATGCAAACGAAAGATGAAACTTTAATCACCTATGCATGGGCCTTTACGGCAACGGACGAAAGTGGCACAGAGATTCAATCTTTCGAAGATGAGATTCACATTGACATGCCGTATGACCAAGCGTTAGTCGAGGAGTCAGGCGTTCCGGAAGAAAATCTTATTATCAAGTACTTCGATACGGATTCTGGCACATGGCAAACCCCATCAAGCTACAGCTTAAACACCGAGGCCGACAGCCTTGGAACAGACGTTGACCACTTTACGGAATTTGCTACCTTGGGCGCGGCTTCTGGCGCGGCACAGTCCGTGTCTGGCAACACCGCAACCGCCGCCGCTCATGCGTTAGTGGTAACCGGAATGAGCAATGCGGGCCCACAAGTGGTTCGCGCAGACAAAGACGGTAATACCCTTGCTACCTGGTTTGCGTACGGCGAAACTCTGCGAATGGGTGTAGATGTCGTCGTTGCCGATATGGATGCTGATGGCACGGATGAAGTTATTACAATGCCTTCTTCGAACTACCCTGCGCAAGTTCGCCGCTTTAACGGCGATGGGGATGTGCTTTCCCAATGGGTTGCCTATCCGTCAGGGTACAAAGGCGGTATGAAAGCCGCGGCGTACGACATGGACGGCGATGGCAACTTAGAACTGGTGACGGTGCCGGCAAGCGGCGCCACGAGCGATGTCAAAGTGTGGGATCGGGATGGTAACCTCCTTTCGCGCTTCAATGCCTTCGGAACCTACATGGGCGGCGCTTACCTTTCCCTTACGGACTTAACGGGTGATGGAACGGGGGAGATTGTGGTGGCGCAAAAAACCGGTGGCTCCCAAGTGCGCGTGTTTGATCGGAACGGCGAAAGCTTATCGCAATACAATGCTTATCCCTCGAGCTACAAAGGCGGCGTGGGAGCGTTAAACACCGCAGACTTGGACGGCGATGGCAACATGGAAATTCTTACGGCCCAAGCTACAGGTGGCTCCCAAGTGCGCGTTCATGATAACGACGGAAGCTTGTTAGCCCAATGGAACGGTTATGGTACAGGCTTTAAAGGTGGCGTCCAACTTGGTGTTGGTGATGTAGATGGCGATGCCATCTTAGACGTTGTGACCATGCCAAAAATGGGCGGCACAGCTCAAGCGCGCGTCTTCACGAAAGATGGCGACGTGAAAACACAATTCACGGGTTACGGTGCAACCAAAGGATCGTTCAGTATGGCCGTAACGGACTTAGATGGCAACGGTAGCGCCGAAGTTGTGATGGCCGGTGGAGCGGGTTTAGGCCCGGTTGTCCGAACATTCAACGGTGCAACAGGTGATGTTCTCTCGCAATTCACGCCGTTACACGCGGGATTCCGTGGAGGCACATCGTTAACCTCAATGAGCAACTAAACGTCAATAAAAATGACACAAAAATCCCCGGCATCCCGTCGGGGATTTTTGTGTCATCAGGTATAAGGGACAAGGGATAAGGTTTAAGAGGTTTATTAAAACTACTTATCCCTTAACCCTTATTCCTTACCCCTTTCCTATGCTATAATATTCTCATGTCCAAGCAACGTATTTTAAGTGGCGTGCAGGCAAGCGGCGTCTTGCATATTGGCAACTACCTTGGCGCGATTAAGCAATGGGTTGCGTTTCAAGAGGATTTTGACGCGTTTTATAGTATTGTGGATTTACATGCCATTACGGTACGGCAAGCTCCCGACCTCCTGCGCAAAAATGTGCTAACCACGGCAAAACTTCTGCTGGCTGTGGGCTTAGACCCTAAAAAATGTGTTCTCTTTGTGCAATCGCATGTGTCCGCACACACGGAAGTGTCATGGGTTTTGGGCACGTTGGTAAAAATTGCTGAACTTGAACGCATGACGCAGTTTAAAGACAAAGCGCAAACGCATAGCACGAATATTAATTCCGGGTTGTTGACGTATCCGGTATTAATGGCCGCTGACATTTTGCTTTACCAAACGCATTTTGTGCCGGTTGGCGAAGACCAAGAACAACATATTGAATTAACCCGAACGCTTGCCCGACGGTTTAATAATATTTTTGAAGAAGTCTTTGTGGTGCCCGAAGGAAAGTATGTGGAGCATGGCGCGCGGATTATGGGGCTCGATGACCCGCAAACAAAAATGAGCAAAAGTGCGCCCAGTCCCAACAATTTTATTTCGTTACTCGATCCAGAAAAAGACGTACGAAAAAAAATTGCCCGTGCGGTAACAGATTCTACCGGAACCATTGTTTACGACGAGGACAGAAAAGCGATGGCAAATCTGATGACGATTTATCATGCGTTGACGGGTATGGCGATGCATGAAATAACAGAAAAGTACCAGGGCAAAGGATACGCAGAATTCAAAAAAGACCTTGCCGATATTGTGGTGGATTTCTTGAAACCCATCCATAAGGCTTACGATCGCCTTTCGGATCATGACGTTGAAGAGATTTTAGAAAAGGGTACAAAAAAAGCCGCGAAGGTTGCGAATGAAACGCGCGATCGCGTGTATGAGGCCATCGGCTTGCGATAAAATAAGTGTAAAATGGGCGGCCGTGCAATTTACACTTATGGGTTTTTAGGCCTTAGAGACGAGAAAGAGCCCAGGAGATGCGCGTCTGAAACGCGACGCGAGTATCGGTGCTCATAAAACGATCATTGCCGCCAGAAATTTCTAGGCCGCTTTGCATAGCAACCCGTTCTGCTTGTCGCGCAACCGCGGCGTTCGAATCAATAATATGTACCGCGCTCCCTACGGCTTGTTGGATTTCGTCTTGGATAAGAGTGAAGTGCGTGCACCCCAAAACAATCGTGTCCGCACTCTGTTTTTGAACCGCCTTACTAATCATTTTCATGCGTTCAAGGAATGTTTCGCTTTGCGTATCGCGGTTTTCAATGCAATCCACCAGACCCGGTAACGCCAACGCCTGAATATTTTTTTCTTTGCCGTATTGGGCAATAAGATTTTTTTGGTAAGCGCTGTTGCATGTTCGCGTGGTGCCTAAAACCACAATATTTCCGTTTGGGGATTTTTCGCAAGCCGGCTTCACTGCCGGAACCGTGCCCACCACTGGAATGCAGGTTGCGGCGCGCATTTCGGACAATGCCAAGACAGTGGCGGTATTACACGCCGCAATAACCATTTGCGCGCCTTTTTCTTCTAAGTCGTGCGTAAGAGAAACGACGCGTTCGCGAATCGCTTTTGGGGTTTTGTCTCCGTATGGCGCAAAGGCATAATCCGCCACATACAAAACGCCCACGTGGGGTAGACGTTTTTTTAATTCATGATATATGCCTAGCCCTCCAATACCGGAGTCAAAAATGCCGATCATGATAATTGTTTAAAAAAAGAATCAAATACTGACAGGAAAAGATGCTCCAAGTGTTCTTGTTGGACAGTCTCTAAAATTTTGGATTAACCTAAAAAACATTCACTTTTATTTTTGAAAGGATGTTTTCAAAAATTTCTACAATGGCCTTTTCAAGTGTCTCTGCTTCTTTATTAATTTCATCTTTTGTCCTATTTTGTAGGCTGTCTTTAACTGCTGTATAATATTTCATCTTAGGTTCGGTCGCTGAAGGTCGGACATGAATAACATTACGTTCATCATCGGAAAGGAAAAAGGAAAGCATATCTCCTTTGTCCCAATCTCGTGTTTCGATAAGAGCGCCACTCTGACCATCTCGTACTTCACTGGAAAGTCGATCAATGATCTTAATGACCTTTCGATGGCCAATTTCAGTTGGGAGGTTTTTGCGAAGTTCTGCCATAGCAAGATTCATTTGGTCAAATGAGCCAAAACCTTCAATCAGTCGGTAGTAAAGTCGCTCAGCGTAAAAACCAAACTGATGATAAATATTCTCCATGAGATCAACAGGGGTCATTCCTTGAGCCTTACACCACGCTCCCATTTCTGCTGCTACAATAGCTGGTGTTTCAGCTCCCTTGTCTCGATAATCTGAACTAAAGAGATACCCGACGCTTTCTTCACAACCAAATAGAAATTGTTCTTCCGGGGGAAGATTTTGCAGTCGATCACCAATAAATTTGAAACCTACTAATAGATCGCCAATCACTTTAGCGCCGAAAGCCTCTCCAATATCTCTTACAAGGTCGGTTGTGACAGAGGTTTTGATTATCACGGGTTTTTTTGGCATTCTGCCCGACTCTTTTAAATTTTTTATATAAAAATATCCCATAAGAACTGCCCCTTGATTGCCGCTAAGATTGTACCAGTGTCCATTCTTATCTGGAACGGCAATTCCCAATCGATCGGCATCTGGGTCAGAAACAATGACAATATCCGCATGGTTTTTTTTCGCAAGTTCTAAGGACGCTTCATAGACTACGGCAAATTCGGGATTTGGAAAATGGCCTTTAACATTCGGAAAAGTTCCATCTAGACTCATCTGTTCCTCAACAACAGAAATTTGTTTAAAGCCAACTTCTGTTAAGACAGGGAGCACTGATTCGGAACCCACGCCATGGAGCGGAGAATAGACAATATGAACATCGCGTCCAGGGTAGACAGAGACTTGTTGAGCGGATTTCGCAAAAGCTTTATCTACGGTATCTGGTATAAATGTAACTTGATCTTTTTTAACCGCTTCATCGAAAGAAATTTTAAGAATTTTTTTGACGGACTGAAATTCTTTTTCGATCTGAAGGCCGATTTCTGGCAGAACTTGCACCCCATTCTCATCATATACTTTATAACCATTGAATTCCGGTGGATTATGACTTGCGGTAATGACAATTCCTCCTGCAAGTTTCAAAAAACGAACGGTAAAGGAAAGCTCTGGCGTCGATCGATAATAAGGAAAAACGTGAACTAAGATTCCATTGGCAGCTAGAACGCGCGCTGTTTCCTTCATGAATTGCTCAGAATTGAGACGGCTGTCATAAGCAATAGCAACTCCACGATTGACAAGATGCTTTTTATATTTGAGTAGATATTGTGCATAGGATTGTGAGGCCCACCGAACGGTGTAATTGTTAATGCGATTTGTGCCGATATCCATCGTTCCACGAATACCCCCTGTTCCAAAAATTACTGTACGATAAAATGCATCCATCAACATATCCCACTCTTCGCCTTCAATTTTAGAAGTTAACTCGGGAACAAATTCTTCAAATTCCTTATCATTAAGCCATCGGAGAATCTCGTCGTGAGCTGTTTGATTGAGTTTTTTTTCTTGAAATGCGATAATGAGCTTCTGTTCTAGGCGTGAATCCATATTTGAAGGATAATTAAGATAAAAATGAAGAATCCGATAACGGTTTCTTTATCTAATAGTGTATCATTCCTTTCCTTAGAGTCAAGTGATCTTTTGTGCAATGCTTAATAGTGTGCTGGCGTTAAAGCCACTCGAGCTTTGCCGTTTTGTGGTGTAGGCAAGATCCGTGAGAGTTAATCCCGCAGCTTTATGAAGTGTGCGCAGTTCGCGTAGGCTTAATGCATGGCCAAATCGTTCGGCTTGCACCACGCCTTGGGGATTTTTCCATGGAATCCAACAGTCGCCCACATCTAAATCGCGACGCAGAATAGAGGGAATAGCCTGAAGGTGATTTTTCCAAAAGCGTTTCTGCCAAAGATTCCAGTTTAACATAATCAAAAATCCTCCGGGTTTTAATACGCGCGCCATTTCGTTTACGGTTTTTTGACGAAAAGTCAACGACGGAAGATGATACAGCACGGCAATACAAAAAATCACATCAAACGTGGCGTTAGAAAACGGCAAGTGTCGGACATCTCCCACCATAAATTGGGGTTTTGAAGGATGGGTGGAAAATTGATGACGCGCCGTGTCAATAAACGAGGCATTGCTATCTAAGCCTGTATAATGAATACCTATGTCTTTGATTTCCTGAAACAGTCGCCCATTGCCACTGCCGACATCTAAAATGTGCATGCCGGGTTTAATATATTTTTTGAAGCCCTCAAATTCCGGCCAGGGTTTATAGCGTGTTTGCGAAAAATGGGCTTGTATTTTTTGGTAAGCTCTGGTATTTTTCGCTAGAAGCGATTCAGCAATGTGGTTATTCATATTACTACTATGACTCAGGATGGCTTTGAGGCATGAATTGCCGGACGAGAAGCTATCAATCACATGCACGCGCTTTGCGCATGGATACCGGGGCGATGAGTCTGCTCAAGCGTCCGGAGGTTCCGCCGCAAGCGCAGGGCATGATGATTGATCTTCGAGGGAGGACTTCATGCCGAAAAGTCAGTCGGAGTCATTTTTACAAAATGAATCAAATCTTTGCCCAAAAATGTTTAGAAAGCGTGCGCGAGAACAGTATTTCTACGCACGAGGGTTTTAATATGGTGAAAAAAAATGTTGCTAAGGAACTCAAAACGTTGGTACCGCGTAATAGTGACATATTGGAAGCGTATCGACAACTTGTCAAGAAAGAGCAGATGCCCGAAGATGAGCAGTTTGTAAAAATGTTAAAGGTCCGTGAGATCCGGACGCTTTCGGGAATTGCGGCGATTGGTGTTCATAGTAAACCTTTTCCGTGTCCGGGAAAGTGTATTTATTGTCCCACGGAACCGAACATGCCCAAAAGTTATTTGTCTAACCAACCCGCGGTCATGCGATCGACGGCTAATGACTTTGACCCGTACCGCATGGTGCAAAGCCGTTTAGAAATGTTAAAACGCAATGGGCATCATCCAGATAAATGCGAGTTGATTGTGATGGGCGGCACATGGTCGTTTTTTCCGTGGGATTATCAACAAGAATTTCTTCAGCGAAGTTATGATGGATTTAATGGCGTGCCGTCAAAAAATTTAGAAGAGGCAAAAAAACAAAATGAAACTGCCACGCATCGGGTGATTGGCGTAACCTTGGAAACCCGCCCAGATTACGTTACCGAAGACGAGGTGCGGCGATGGCGCGTGTTGGGTGCGACGCGAGCAGAAATGGGCGTTCAACATTTAGACCGCGAGATTTTAGACGCCAATCGTCGCGGGCATTATGCCGAGGATTCTGCGCATGCAACGCAATTGTTTAAAGATGCGGGTTTTAAAATCACCTATCATATGATGCCGGGTTTATTCAAAGCCACGCCGGAAAAAGATATTGCCATGTTCCAAGAATTATTTGAAAATCCTTCTTACCAGCCCGACCAAATAAAAGTCTACCCCACCATTGTGAACCGTTGGACGATTTTGCATCAGTTATGGAAACGTGGCGAGTTTGAACCGTATACGACCGAAACGTTGTTGGCCATGATTCCGCAGATTAAAAAATACGTGCCGCCGTATGTGCGCATTCCGCGATTGTTCCGCGACATTCCGGGCCAAAGTATTCAAGCGGGTTCGCGCGTGACGAACTTGCGGCAAGTGGCGTTGCAAGAAATGGCAAAGCGTGGCGAGCGTTGTGCGTGTATTCGCTGTCGTGAGCCGCGGGCAAATAAAATGGTGACGCTCGACGAACTAGAACTTGTGGCACGCGAATACAATGCCTCGGGTGGAAAAGAAATCTTCTTAAGCTACGAATCGCACGATCGTCGAACCCTGTATGCGTTGTTGCGTTTGCGTTTTCCCTCCCAACTCTTTACCGGCGTCAAACATTTTTTGCCGGTATTGCACAATGCCGCGCTTATTCGTGAGGTGCATACCTATGGCGAACTCATTTCGCCGGGTTCGCACGACACGCATGTCCAACATCGGGGATTGGGGAAACGGTTGATGGAAGAAGCGGAACAGCGCGCAAAAGCGTTCGGCGTTAAACGCATGGCCGTCATTGCCGGCGTGGGTGTGCGTGAATATTATCGCAAATTGGGGTATACTTTAGAGGAAGAATATATGGTTAAGGACTTTGGTTAATTCCAAAAAAGATAAACCTTCTATGATCTAGCGATGAAAAATGACTTCCTCAAAAACTCGTGATTTTATTTATTTTCATCGTTTAAGATCTATGCACTATCCTCATCTTCAACAAACGGACCCAGAAATTTATAGCGCCATTCAGAAAGAAACCCAGCGGCAAAATGACGGTTTAGAAATGATTGCCTCGGAAAACGTCGCGTCGCAAGCGGTTATGGAAGCCATGGGCTCGCCGCTCACGAATAAATATTCCGAAGGCTATCCGGGCAAGCGGTATTACGGCGGAAACCAGATTATCGATAGTATTGAAGACATTGCTCGGGAGCGCGCAAAAAAACTTTTTGGCGCAGAACATGCCAATGTCCAACCTCATGCGGGTAGCCAAGCCAATATGGCCGCTTATTTTGCGTTAGGAGAACCCGGGGAAACCATTATGGCCATGAGCTTGGATCAAGGCGGACACTTAACGCATGGCTCGCCGGTAAATTTTTCGGGAAAGTTGTTTCATTTTGTTCCGTACGGCGTCGGAGCCGATGAGCGCATCGATATGGACGCTGTTCGCACTCTTGCTCACCAGCACAAACCTAAAATTCTGCTTGCCGGCGCAACGGTGTATCCTCGTCTCATCGATTTTGCCGCGTTTCGCGCGATTGCCGATGAAGTGGGCGCGTACTTTATGGTCGACATGGCGCACATTGCCGGGTTAGTTGCCGCTAAACTTCATCCAGATCCTGTGCCGCATGCCGATGTTATTACGAGCACCACGCATAAAACGCTTCGTGGCCCGCGCGCAGGATTGATATTGTCAAAAAAAGACGATCGGCATAAAGACCGATACCATCCCGAGTCAAAATGGAATCTTGCGCAATTGGTGGATCGCGCCGTATTTCCGGGAATGCAAGGCGGGCCGTTGGATCATGTTATTGCCGCCAAAGCTGTGGCGTTTCAGGAAGCCATGCTGCCCTCTTTTGGAGAATACCAGAAGCAGGTATTGGTAAACGCTAAACAGCTCGCTGAAAAACTGATGGAAGCCGGCATTCGTTTGGTTTCGGGTGGGACAGACAATCATCTTCTTTTGGTGGATTTACAAAGCGTCGATCTGGATGGCAAAACTGCCGAAAGCATTTTAGACAATGCTGGGATTCACACAAACAAAAGTATGATTCCCAACGATCCGCGCAAGCCCATGAACCCCTCGGGTTTGCGATTAGGCACGCCGGTTATGACGACGCGCGGCATGAAAGCATCCGAGGTCGATGCCGTTGCCGATGTCATTGTACAGACATTGCGCAATCCATCGAATGAAGAACTGCATAACACATTGCGCGAGAAAATCAAAACATTATGTCAAGCTTTCCCGCTTTACCACGCCTAGTATGCAAAAACTTTTAGGCAAACCTTTAGCGCGAACCATTCTTGCCGATTTAAAAAAAACGATTCAGGAGCAACATTTGCGTCCCGGGTTGGGCGTGCTATTGGTGGGGGACGATCCGGCATCCGAAGTCTACACGTTGTTAAAAGCCCGCGAAGGAAAACGTATTGGCGTTGCGGTTGATCGAGTCGTTTTACCAAAAAACACGCCGCAAGAAACGATTTGTCAGCAGATTCGCAAGTGGAACGAGAGACCTGCGATCCACGGCATTTTAGTCCAGCTACCTTTACCAAAAGGGGTAAACACGAATGCGGTGATTCAGACCATTGACCCTCAAAAAGACGTTGATGGTTTTCATCCAGTAAACGTGCAGGCGTTTCAGCACAATATGCCGGGCATTCGGTCACCGTTGTTTTTGGCCGTTGAACGATTCTTAGACGAAACGCAGTGGGATTTTCGCGGAAAAAAAGCCGTCGTGTTAGGCAAGTCCGATATTTTTCTGTCGAACATGGAAAAGCTTCTAGAACGACGCGGTATGCGTGTCTTGGGGTTTGGCAAAACGCGCTTCAACGGTAAACAGGTAAAAGAAGCAGAGGTGGTGGTAACGGCGCTTGGCAAACCGCATGCCTTGCGCGCAAAAATGTTTCATTCGCCGGTTGCGATTATTGACATTGGCATTACGCGCAAAAATAACAACATCTATGGTGACGTTCGACCGTTGGGATTAAAAAACATTGAAGGGTTTCGTACTCCAGTTCCGGGTGGCGTTGGTCCCATGACCGTTGCCATGGTGTTGTCTAATGTTGTAGAAGCATCAAAGCGGCGGCCCTAACCGATTCCTATGGTTGATGCCCATTCGCTCCACGCCGATTGCTCCTCTGTTTCGTCGCCTTCGGAGTAGATGTTCCAAAATTCTTCTGGTGCCACCACGCGCACGCCATCAACTTCGCCCAAATCCAACAGGTCGGAGTCGTCGCTCACAATAAAGTTTGCCGATCCTTCAATCGCCGCATCTAAAAATTTATCGTCATCGCGGTCCGATGAAAGTCGCAAATGTTTTACCGGCATCACAAGCCTTGTGACGTCGTGGTAGTCTTCCAATTTGTCCATGTATTCCATGTCGGTAATTAAGCGTTCGGCCAGCCGCGTATTTTCACGGACAATGTGCGGGCTCACAATAGCGAGCATCTTGCCCTCGATGATAGCATTAATAATTCGGCTCGCAAAGCTAAATTCGTCCTGCACGCCGTTAATAAGAACATTGGTGTCTAATACGACCTTGAGCATAGTAGCGATCTGTGATTAAATACGTGGAGGCATCAAAAATCCTCCTTCGGGTTTATTGAACAGCTCTACGAGACAAGTCTATTAATACCACAAATTTTTTTCTTGTCAAATCTTACTTTGGAAAAATATGAAAATCGGCATTGTTGGGCTTCCTAACGTCGGCAAATCTACGCTTTTTTCCGCGCTTACCAAACAGCAGGTCGATGCGGCGAACTATCCGTTTTGCACCATTGATCCTAATGTTGGCGTGGTGCCGGTTCCGGATGCGAGGATTAGCGCGTTGTCGCAAACTTTCGCATCGGCAAAAGAGATTCCGGCGGTTATGGAGTTTGTCGATATTGCGGGGCTGGTTGCCGGCGCGCACAAAGGCGAGGGTTTGGGGAACAAATTTTTGTCGCATATCCGCGAAGTCGATGCGATAGCTCATGTGGTGCGGTACTTCCACGATGCCGATGTCTCGCATGTGCATGGAACCGCAGATCCTCGCAGTGACAAAGAAACCATTGAAACCGAATTAATCTTGGCGGATTTGCAGGTTGTAGAAAAGCGATTAGCGACCTCCGCCAAAGACGCCAAGTCCGGGGACAAACAACGCGCGAAATTGCGGGACGCGGTGCAAAAAATATTTGACGCGCTTTCTTCCGGGAAACTTGCCAATACGGTTGCGCTTGATGATGACGAGAAGTTATTGACCCGCGATCTCAATTTGTTAACAGCCAAATCTTTTTTAATAGTAGAGAATGTGGATGAAGGTGAGCTTGTCACGCCTGCGCTTCCCGGCCATATTAAAGTCTCGGCAAAAATTGAGGCCGAGTTGACGCAGATGGAAGAAAAAGACGCGGCCGAATATTTACAAAGTTTAGGCGTGACCGAATCCGGTTTAACACGGCTCATTAAAGCGAGTTACCATCTGTTGGGGCTTATCACATTCTTTACCGCCGGCGAAAAAGAAACTCACGCATGGACCACATCTGCTGGCACAAAAGCGCCACAAGCCGCAGGGATTATTCACACCGATTTTGAAAAAGGGTTTATTCGCGCCGAGGTGATAAATTGGAAAGATTTAGTCGATGCCGGAAGTTATGCCGCGGCACGCGACAAAGGGTTATTGCGCATGGAAGGGAAAGAATACACCATTCAAGACGGCGACGTGGTGCACTTTCACTTCTCATAGGGTTTCCCCCTCCAAAGTAAAATTCAAGGAACCCCGAAGCATCTCGCTTTGAGGTTCCGGTCAGAGTTGCGTGTAACGGCGCGTGCGCTCCTCGAGCGCAAGACGCGCGTGGCGAACGGCCGCCGCGACATCGGCGTCTTCGATCCGCTCAAGTGCCGCAAGGGCATCAAGTGCGGAGCGAAAATCCGCCGGTCCAACGACGTTCAGAAGACGCCTGCACATCTCGTGCAGAGTCTCCTTTGGCGTTCCGTTGGTCGCGACGTCCCGCGCGACGCCCTCGACAATCCGGAGGATCATCGCGGACTCGGACATCATACACACCTCCAATGTTGATTGGGAGTGTGATCTATCTTTGTATTTCTGTCAACGTTTTTTTTCGGCCACCACAATGGTTCGCGTCACGTATTGGTTGGGTCGGGAATACGGTAGTTGTTGTTGAATAGAAAGTGATGGCGGGAAAAGCGACGCAAGCGGCAGGCGAAAAGTCTGGCCCTGAAAAACAAACGACGGAATCACCACTACCATTGTGCCGCGGGGTTTTAGCAGCTGGGCTAACACGCGGAAAGCGTCTTTGTATAAATGTTCCAGCTTCGTAAGATTTTTTTGAATAATCGTTGCATTGACGCGCCCCTTATCTGCCGGGCCTAAATACGGTTCTGTCACAATCGCGTCAATACTTCCGCGCGGTATATGCTCGCCAAGATCCACCACATCCGAAACAAAAAGATCCACGTCAGCATCCACCTTGTACTCTTGCATAAGCCACGTGAGATTTTTATTGGTGTCTGCCACAGCGTCTTCAGACAAATCCGATCCGCGCAGATTTTTATACCCCAACAGCATGGCTTCCTGCAAAACCGTGCCCGAGCCAACAAACGGGTCTAAAAGTGTGCCGTTTAATGGGCATTGCGAAAGATTGACCATCATTTGCGCAACCTTGGGGGGTAACATGCCGGAATACGCATCGCGCGCCGGCCGGCCATAATCACGAAAACTATAACTTTTGAAATCTTGAACCGTTAATGTGCGCCCAACAAAAATGTCATCTTCGCCTAAAAGAAAATTAAGTTCCACGCCGCGTTCTAACACTTTTTCTTGCGTCAAAATCACCGAAGACAGATCGGCATTGTGCGATGTCACGAAGCGAATGTTTCTACCCTGGTCTTTTAGGGCATTTTTCAGTTTCAACGCATGACGGACAATACGCGTGCTTAACCGTTGCGGCGAAGATTTTTTGTTCAAAGAATAAAAACTTAAACCCACGTTTTGGCGTTGGTCGCTTTTTGGTAATACGGCAGTTAACAGCTCTGCGGTTAAAAAATGTTGAATGGTCTCTTCGCGCGTTCCCACAACCGGTAAGGTTTCCAAAATTTCACCAATCTTAATCACTCCGCCATATTGCTGTTGCCATTTTTCTGCATCACTTTTTTCCCCGGAAACCGAACCCAAGAGTACCTGACCGCCGTATTCGCGAGTTTTCCATGTTAACCCTAACAGGTGCATTCCGGCTTCCCATTCGGCCAAAGCCAGCTCGGTATTCCGCCCAAAAATCACAAAGAGTTCTTTTGTCATAAAGGGATATTATCAGTTTCGCGCTTGACATACAAGGTAAGTTTTGGTAGGGTACCCCTTGAGGTAAAAACGTACTCTACTCTTTAAATCCATGTTGTAGGAGCTCCTTTCCATAATCCCGATTCAGCCCTTTTGGCGCTCATGAGGCTACAACGCATTCAGAACTCGTCAGAATAGTTTCGCTATTCCTCCTCGTTCTTTACGCGTTTCGCTCTCACGATCATCCAAAATGGCAAGAAAGCGATTATTGAAAGGAGCTCTAACCTCTTACAACGGGTAGACAACTATGCAACACTATCAATTATTGTTATTGGTACCGGGCAATGTGTCCGAAGAAGACTCCGCCGCGGTAGTAAGCGAAGTCACGAATCTTATTCAATCCGAAGAAGGCACGGTCAAAACCGTGAACGCCGAGGGCTTTGGCAAGCGTCGATTAGCGTACCCTATTAAAGGTTTGCACTACGGATACTACACTGTGGTGGAATTTGACGTGGAGCCAGAAAAATTGGCTAAGATCGATCAAGAAATTCGTCATAATGCACGCGTATTGCGTCATCTTTGTATTGTGACCGTAGAAAAAAGCGAAGAGCAACGCTTAAAAGAACAAGCTCTGCGCGAGAGATTGCAAATGAAGCGACGTCAAACGCAAGAAGATGTTAAACGCAAGGAACGGGAAGAACGCGTGAAGGAAGTCACTAAGCCGGAGGCGTATAAAGAGTTAACGGACGCGGAACGCAAGGCGACGATTGAAGAATTAGATAAAAAACTCGATGAAATTATGTCCGACGACATAATGGATTCGCCAAAAGATTCTTAAGGCAATTTTTATGGATCTTAACAAAGTCATGATTATTGGGCGCTTGGTACGGGATCCCGAGGTTAAAACCATCCCCAGTGGGCAAACCGTTGCAACGTTTTCTGTGGCAACGAATTATTCGTGGAAAGATCAACAGGGTAATAAGCAAGACCGACCGGAATACCACAATGTGGTTGCCTGGCGGAAACTTGCCGACATTGTGGGGCAGTATTTAACCAAAGGCAAACAGGTGTATATTGAAGGTCGCTTGCAAACGCGATCATGGGAAGACCAAACCGGGCAAAAAAAATACCGCACAGAAATTGTTGCCGACAACATGATTATGTTAGGCAGTCCTTCGGGTAGTAGTGCGGGTCCGACACAGGCATCGCAAGCGCCGGCGCAAAACCAAAGCGCGCCATCCGGCACTCCGTCAGATGAAGAAATAAGCATTGAAGATATTCCCTTTTAAGAGCTCACTATGATGCAACAACAACCCATTAAAGAATGCTATTTTTGTACCAATGGCATTGAAGATGTTCCGTATCTGGAAACCGAAAATTTTCGTCGGTTCCTTTCGAGTTACGCCAAGATTTTACCCCGAAAGAAAACCGGAACCTGCGCCAAGCACCAGCGCAAATTAACGCAGGCATGCAAGCGCGCGCGGTTCATGGCTTTGATTCCGTACACGACAAGATAAGCAGCAAGTAGTAAGCTGTAAGTAATAAGTATTTTTAAAGCTTTACTTACTACTTATTACTTACTACTTACCGCTATTGCTACTTTATGTTCCAAATGAACGATCTCAAAATCGGAACCGTGATTGCCTTTGAGGCCGCGCCGTATGTTGTTCAGTATACCCAACATGTGCAGATGGGTCGGGGTTCGGCGGTTTTGCGTACCAAATTAAAAAATCTCATTACGGGTCAGGTGTTAGAACGCACGTTTAAAGGCGGCGACAAAATTGATGAAGCCGATTTATCGCGATCGCAGGCGCAATTAACGCATCGGGAAGGCGATAATTATTTTTTCATGGATAACGAATCGTTCGAGCAGTTTTCACTTCCTAAAGATCAGGTTGGGGAAATTTCACACTTTGTTGGCGAGGGCTCGAACGTCGAGATTTTGAATTTTGAGGGTAAACCCGTGTCGTTGTCTTTGCCGACGAAAGTTGAACTGAAAGTCACCGAATCGCCCGAAGGTATTCGCGGCGATACAGCGCAAGGCAAAGTCACCAAACCCGTCACTGTGGAAACAGGGTATGTGGTGAACGCCCCGCTTTTTGTAAAAGTAGGTGATATTATTCGCATCAACACCGAAACCGGCGAGTACGTGGAAAGGGTGTAATCAGCAGACAGCAGTCAGTAATTAATAGAAGGTTTTTAAAATCACTGACCGCTGACGGCTGAAGACTGTCATGTGGCTTCTTTGTTTTCCTTTTCAACGGCCTCTAAGATTTCTTTACGAATGACGCTACGCAGTTTGGGGTTTTCGCGCAAAAATTGGATCGACGCCATGCGGCCAACGCCAAGTTTTTCTTCTCCGTGCGAGTGCGAATTTCCGTTTTTCTGAATCACGCCATGCAAAACGCCAAGGTCGAGCAAATCTCCGGAAAGTGAAATGCCTTCATTGTACATAATGTCGAACTCCGTGGTGCGGAACGGCGGGGCCACTTTGTTTTTGACAATTTTCGCTTTCACGCGATTGCCAATCACGCGTTCGCCTTGCTTAATTTGCGCGGCGCGACGGACCTCGATACGCACCGATGAGTAAAACTTCAACGCTGTTCCACCGGTGGTCGTTTCTGGGTTACCAAAGAACACGCCAATTTTCAACCGTGTTTGGTTAATGAAAATTACCATGGTTCGGCTTTTGCTCACCACGCCTGCAAGTTTTCGCAACGCTTGGCTCATGAGCCGCGCCTGCAAGCCCATGTGTTGATCGCCCATGTCGCCTTCTAATTCTGCTTTGGGTGTTAAAGCCGCAACCGAATCCACCACCACGACATCGACCGCGTTTGAGCGAACAATGGTTTCTAAAATTTCTAATGCTTGTTCGCCGGTATCGGGTTGGGAAATGAGAAGTTCTTTCACGTTCACGCCCAATTTTTTGGCATATTCTGGGTCCAATGCATGCTCGGCGTCAATAAACGCCGCAATGCCGCCATTTTTTTGCGCCTCGGCAATAATGTGTTGCGCTAGCGTGGTTTTGCCCGAACTTTCCGGCCCATAGATTTCAATAATGCGTCCACGAGGAACGCCACTGCCCAAGGCAATGTCTAACGATAAACAGCCCGTCGAAACCGTCTCGACGTTCATTTTTTGTGCTTCGCCCAACTTCATAATCGATCCGTCGCCGAATCGATCTTTGATTTGTGTTATTGCCGCGTCAACCGCAGCAATGCGCCCAGGGTCTTGTGTTGCCATAATGATAATCTAAGAATTAAAGTTCCCCCTACGCCCATCATCGCCCATGTTTTTATTTTTATTTTTACGATTCAACCAGAATCTTTTTGTAGACTGTCGTCACATCACTGCGTTTTTTCTTCGCCGTGATTTCCAAAATATTCACGCCCTTATTCAATTGAATCGTTTCGCTAAAATGCCCTTCTTGCGTACCCACAACCTCTTTGTTGTTAATCATCACTTCGGCTTCCGGGTCGGTCACGCCCTCAATCACAATGCTATGATCTTGCAAAACTAAATTAGCATTTTCCGGGTTCACGGTTAAGGTCGGGGGCTCCATAATATGCACGACTTGCGTACCAATATATAAAAGTAAGGCAAGAACCCCAAGACCGGTACAGCTTGCGCGCATAATGCGGGGAGTAAGAATCGCTTTGGGTAATTTCTGCGGCGAGAAAAGCGAAGCAAGGCGTTTTTTTTGTCGCGGAGCCGTTACGCGCATTTCTTTTTCATAGAGTTCCAGCACCCGATCCAGCGGCAAGTACAACGCCTGCGCATATTTTTCTAAAAATCGCCGCGCATACAACCCCTCGGGCAACTGATCGTACCGGTCGTTTTCAATGGCTTCCAAATAATGCTCGGGAATATGTAAACTTTCGGACAACGCCGCCCGCGACAATCCTTCTTCTTTGCGGTTCATAGCCAACGATTCCCCCAAGGTTTCGGATCCGCGTATTTTTTTTCGTCGAAAAGCGACCATAAATATATTACCTAAAACTTTTCTTCAAAGTTTTCTTCCTCTTCTTCTTGCGTTGTGTCTTCAAAGGCTTCGTTTGCCTCTTCGGTTTCTGCACCTTCAGGGCTTCCACTTTCTTCTCTGGAATTGGCGGCAAATTGTTCTTTAGATACCAACACTTCGCGCGGTTTTGCCCCGTCTGCTGGTCCAATAATACCACGTTCTTCTAAGATATCCAATATGCGTGCGGCGCGTGCATAGCCCAATCGTAACCGCCTCTGCAACATGCTTGCCGAGCCTTTGCCAGCCGCGACAATGATTTCCGTTGCTTCTTCTAACATGGGGTCGTTATTGTCGTCATTGCTGACGACGCCGCCGGACTGCCCAGACCCCACGGTTTTCACCGTGACTTCTTCATCGTATTCCGGCTCGCCCTGTTCTTTTAAGAAACTGCAGACCCGGCCGATTTCTTGGTCTGACACAAACACGCCCTGAATCCGCTTGGGTTTGGAGCTTTCCGCAGAAACGAATAACATGTCTCC
Organism: uncultured Gammaproteobacteria bacterium; assembly: GCA_964604315.1. Taxonomy (GTDB): domain Bacteria; phylum Patescibacteriota; class Patescibacteriia; order JACPL01; family CAZRYK01; genus CAZRYK01. The sequence goes on along the minus strand of CAZRYK010000001.1, from coordinate 16,990 downwards.
ACGGCCCAGCAACTTTTCCGCGCCCGAGGAATCAATAATGGTGCGAGAGTCGATGAGCGAGGCAACGGTAAAGGCAACGCGGCTGGTAATGTTGGCTTTAATCAAGCCGGTGATCACATCCACGCTCGGCCGTTGAGTTGCCACCACCAAGTGAATACCCACAGCGCGCGCCATTTGCGCTAATCGCACAATCGCGGCTTCCACGTCGTTTGCCGCAACCGCCATTAAGTCGGCCAACTCATCGATGACCAGCACAATATACGGCATGTGTTGTTGCGCATCTTTATTATAGGAAGCAATGTTGCGTTTGCCCGCGTGTTGCAAGACTTCATAGCGTCTGTCCATTTCTGAAACCAACCAGCGCAGAGCGTTGATGGTTTTTTTGGTTTCGGTAATTACGGGCGTTAACAAATAGGGAATGTCGTTGTACACGGTCATTTCTACGCGTTTGGGGTCGACTAAAATCAGGCGCAAATCTTCGGGCGCGCTTTGGAACAGCAAGCTTACAATGAGCGAGTTGATCATCACCGACTTCCCAGAGCCTGTGGCACCGGCAATCAATAAATGCGGCATGGCGTCTAAATGCGCTATCACGGCATTTCCGCCCACGTCTTTGCCTAAAGCCACCGCAAGATTAGAGCTGCGTTTTTTGAACACTTGCGAATCAATAATTTCTTTTAACCGCACCATGGACACTTTCTGGTTCGGAATTTCTATGCCCACTAAGGACTTTCCCGGAATAGGCGCTTCAATACGAATGGGGTGGGCGGCCAACGCCAAGGCTAAATCGTTTTGCAGAGTGGTGATCTGTGATAATTTCACACCTTCGTCAGGTTTGAGGGTATATTGCGTCACCGTGGGGCCTACGGATACCTCGCCCATTTCTACCGGAATGCCAAAGTTGTCGAGCGTTCGTTGAATAATTTCTTTGTTTTGGTCAATATTGCCGCTGGTCGGGTTCGTGACGTTGGTTTCCAGCAAATCGGTTGAAAGTCGCATGCGCAGCTTTGGCGTTTTGGCCGGTTGTTCCCCGAGAGGCATTTCGCTTTGCTGACCCGGTTGACTGACGGCAAGTTTTCCGCTTTCGCTTAAATCGCGCGCCGCAAATTGGGGTAAGGGCCCTTCGGTTGTAGGTTCTTCGTTCTCGCTTTCGTCGCCTGCAAACGTTTGTTGTTTTTCCCCGCGCAACTTGGACGGGATGGAACGCGCAAATCCCCAAACGGTTAACGTAATATCGCCTACCCAGGCAAAAAATCCTGCGCCGGACATGAGCGATTGTAATGACGTGCGGAACACTAACAAAACCGCAATGAGAAGTAAGGCCAATAGCACCACAAACGAGGCATAGGTTCCCATGATTTTGAGCAAGGGGTAAGAAATCGCGACGCCCAAGTAGCCGCCGCCGTCACCAGTAGAAACCTTTGCTACCGATTCCGCAACCGGCGTAAAAATATGGAAAATGCCGGTGATTGACAGCGCCAAAAGGACAATGCCCACGGTGTTGCTCCAGTTCCATTCAAACCGATCGTCCAAAAAGAGCATGATGGCCGGAACTAAGACAATCAATGGGAAAAGAAATCGCCCCCAGCCAAAGGCATACGATAAGACTTTCACAATGCCCGCGCCTAACGTTCCTGAAAGCCCAAAAAAGCTTAAAACCGCTAAGACTGCGGCCAAAAGTAGAAGAATAACAATAATCCCGCGCGTGGTTTCCGGGTGTAGGTCAAACCAGCTAATATCGTCGCGGGTCGATTTGACCGACGCAGGACCGCCCCATGAGCGTTTGGAGGATTTGGGAGAAGATCTTTTTACCATATTTTAAAGTCATTATAGCATATTTTTCGTCCTTTGTGGTGACGAAGATTTGTGGCTGATTTTATACCTGACACGGCATTTCACATATGATACACAGTAACATTTTTCCCCGAGGCGATTAAAACAAAAATCCTCGAGCGGTGCTCGAATAAATAAAGGGATGTGAGCGAGGGATCCCTTGAAGCGATTGTGGACAATGTCCACCGCTTGTCAGAGCGCCAGGCGGTATTTCAAGGGTGGCGTATCAGCCGTCCCCAGAAGGGCGGCTTCAGAGCCTCCCGCCTATCCTTCGTGCGCGCCCCTATCTTAGGAACCACTATGTGGGGTTCGAACCCACCCACCCTTTCGGGTAGCACCCAACGTGTAGTGTTCCCTCGCTCGGTGATAGGTAATCATAGAAGTTCATTGACGTCAAGAATACGGTTTTCATTTTTCATCCACAGGTTTTGGTTGCGCGATTTGCCATAAACAGGGTATAATATTATTGGATTTAAGGAGGAACGAACGCTATGTCTCGCAAAGACATGTTACTGTCAAAATTGAATCAAAATACTAACCCTGAAATGCAACAGATTTCCGATGTTTCGGTTACAAATGATAATATGGCTAATATTGGCAAAGATACCGTACCTAAGCGTAACCCGTCCGCGACAGAAGAATCAGACGAATGGCTTTCCGAAAGCTATGAAGGTCAACTGGCGGTGGATGTGTATCAAACCGAAAATGACATTGTGATTCAGTCCACTATTGCCGGGGTTGCACCAGACGACATCGATATTTCTGTCCAACATGACATGGTGACGATTAAAGGTAAGCGGCATCATGGAACCGAGGTTTTGGAGGACGATTACTTTTACCAGGAATGTTATTGGGGCGGGTTTTCCCGAACCATTATCCTTCCGGTCGATGTGATCACAGAAAAAGTCGAGGCGAGTTTAGAGAACGGCATTCTCACCGTTCGCTTACCTAAATCCGCAAGTTCGCAATCCCGAAGTATTAAAGTAAAGGCCGTTGATGCCGAGTAGTTTTTGAAAGTGCGCGTCACACTACTATTTAATTGGAAAATATGAACCATGTGACTAAAAAGTTTTTCAGTGTCCTCGTTGCGGTTATGCTTTTAGTGTCATTTGCGCCGCAAGCAAGCGCGCTCTCGTTAAGCGACGAGAACGATTCTGCTAAGCGCATCTATAATGATGCCAAAAAAGCCTATACTAATGCGGTTTCGACGTACAAATCCGCACGGGAGGATTATTTAACCGCAAAATTGAAGTACCAAGAGCGCAAAAATGCGACGAACTTAGATGTTGCCGTGGAAAAAGGCAAAACCTTTTTATTGAACGCCGATAAAGCCGCGTTAGAATACGTTGAGCTGTTGCAATCCAAAGTGCAAGAAATGAAAGGTATTGACGACGCAACACAGACGAGTATTACGGCGGAGCTGCAAACCCAAATTGATTGGCTCATTAATGAGCAAGCGGTGATTCAGAATGCCACGGGCCGCGAGGCTTTGGTTGCCGAAGCCAAGAAAGTGTCGGATTACTGGGAAAGTATTCGGGTAAGCACCAAAAAACAGACGGGCCAAATTTTAGCCGGACGCGTAAATTATGTGTTGGATTCTTTGGAAGCGTTGAACGATGATGTGCAGGCAAAAATTAATGTGGTGAAAGAAGATGGTCAAGACGTGGCAGAGCTCGAGGCATTATACGCCGACTTTAAAGCCGATGTGGCAACTGCCAATGCTGAATACGACAAAGCCGTAGCATCGTTCCAGAAAATTACCAATCTCACAGAAGCCGATGCGCTCTTTAGCGAAGGCCGAGAATTCTTACGGAATGCGGAGGAAGCAACACGCGATGCGCATGCCAGTCTGGTAAAGATTGTCAAAGAACTTGACGACATTAAACTAGACAACGTTTCGGTGAGCGGTACGGGCCGTCTGTATGCAACGGGTGATGGTGAAGCGGTTTTAGATGGCAACGGTTCGGTGGACGGAAAAGTATCGAACAATAGCACTGGAAGTGTCACGGTTGTTGATCGGGGCGGCGATGCCACAATCGATACCAACGGCACAGGCAATCGCTCGGAAAGCACCAATGCCCAAGGCCAAAAAGTGATTACCATTACGGGTATTGGAAACGTTAAGGTCAAAGGAACGAACGTGTTGGTAACAGCAAAAGGGAACAGTATGGATTTGATCACCGAAGGCACAGGAAGCGTGACTTTAACCGGTAAAGGTACATACAAAACCAGCAAGACGGGTAAGGAATACAATTTTACGGCAGACCCGGTAACTATCTCCTTGCAACCTTCTAATTCTTAATAATCATCTATGCGCGGAATGCTGACAGTTTTCTTCATCGTCATTGTGGTGCTGATCGTGGTGGCATTGGCCGTGGCCTTAAAAGACTCGGGGACATTGTCGAGAAACGCCAATTCGACCAACACCTCCACTGCGGATTCGATCGATACATCTGTTTTGAAAGTCGAAGGCGTGACCGACGTCCTGAATGGCATTCCGACACTAGAGTCGGAACTTGCGCAACCCGAGTTGGACATGAATATCGATCTCTAAAGTGGTTTTGCATCGCAAAAAAGACCATCCCGGCTTCGTGTCGGGGTGGTTTTGGTTTTACTACAAGTTCCGTACTTGGTTTAGTACGGAACTCGATCAGTGAAATCGGATCCAAAAAGGGCCTTTGAGATCCGATCTCAAGAGGGGGTTTTAGATCCGATCTGGTTTGATCTGGTTTGAGGGCTTCACAAATTCTCCATTATTTAGTATGGTTGCAATGCGGAGTGCATTTTTATGAAAAAACAAAAGAAGTCGCCTAAAACCTTTTCAAAGAAACCTGGTATCATCATTTTTGTGGTGGGCTTGCTATTGTTGCCTGTTGCCGGCGCGGTAATGTTAGAGGTGTCGGTTCAAAATCGTATTGCTCCGGGCGTGTTTTTAGGGGAACGATCCTTAGCGTGGAAGACGCCCGCGCAGGCGCAAGAAATCGTGGAAACGTATAGTAATACGCTCCAGCATCAGGGCTTTCGCGTTCGGTACAACGATACCGAGTTGCGCCTCAACCCGGAATGGGGCGTGAGTGCAGATTTAGACATTACGCTCTATGCTATCGACAGCCGCAAAACCGCGGCGAACGCTTTTGCTGTTGCGCGGAAAGGAACCCCGCTGGAACGATTGCGGCAACATGTTGCGTTGCTCTTAGAACCCACGCTCCTTGAAACAAGTTCCACCTTTAACAGCAAAGAGGCGCTGTCATTATTAGAGGAGCAATTCAAAACCTACGAAGAACCGGGCCAGGACGCGCAGTTAATCGTCATGCCGGATTTGTCGTTTAGTATTCAAAGGGAAAAAATCGGGAAGAGTTTGGAACTGCCAAAAGCGGTTACCAATGTGCGATCGCAAATTCTTACCCTTCGCAACGAAGAAGTGGTGTTAAGTTTGCATGACGATATTCCCTCGATCACCAAAGCCAATGCAGAAAAAATGATTCAGCGCGCAGAAGACATGGTCTCGGCGGGCTTGCCGACTTTTATTTTTGAAGATCAACAATGGCATGTGCCGGAAAGTGAATATCGCACATGGTTGGCATTAGGCACCTCTGCACCGGAATACGACGAATCCACCGGGCAAGCGGTTTTGGGTGTGTCTTCGCAAGATGTGTTTTTACATTTACAGGAAGAACGCGTGGGGAATTTTTTAAAAAAAGTCGCCGCAGAAATTGACTTGCCAGCGCAGGAAGGAAAGTTTCGCATGCAAGACGGCAAGGTTGCAGAATTTCAAGAAAGTCGTGCGGGGCGGGAAGTCGATCAATCGCAAACCTATGAAGTGACGAAAGACGCGGTGTTAACAAGCTCGCGGCGCGACGTTTCCGTTGTGGTTAAAGAGGTTTTACCGCGCGTCACGAACACCGATGTCAATAACTTAGGCATTAAAGAATTGTTAGGCGTGGGACGTTCTAACTTTGCCGGTAGCCCAAAAAATCGCCGTCATAATATTGCCAATGGCGCCAGTCTTATTGATGGCACGTTGGTTGCGCCGGACGAAGAATTTTCGTTGTTAAAAGTGTTGGGCGACTTTGGTCCGGAAGATGGCTGGTTGCCGGAACTGGTGATTAAAGGCGACAAAACGGTTCCGGAATTTGGCGGCGGAGCGTGCCAGTTTGGTACAACCGTTTTCCGTGCAACGCTGGCATCGGGCCTGCCGGTAACCCAACGGCGCAATCATAGTTATGTTGTTTCGTATTACAATGATACTAAAGGACGGCCAGGGACAGATGCTACCATTTATGACCCAGCGCCGGACTACCGTTTTAAAAATGACACGGGACATTGGATTTTAATTGAAACCGAAATCAAAGGCGATGATTTTACCGTTGCGTTTTATGGCACCAAGGATGGGCGAAAAATTGCGCAATCCGAAACGCGTGTGGGCGCATGTGTAGACCCGCCACCGTTAAAAAATGTTGAAACCGAAGATTTGGCTCCGGGCGAGACCAAGTGTATTGAAAAAGCGCATCGCGGAACATCGACAGCGTTTGATTATAGCGTAGAGTACGCCGATGGTCGCAAAGAAGAAACCACGTTTACATCCAAATATAAGCCCTGGCAGGCCGTGTGTTTAGTGGGTAAAGCCAAAACGCAATAAAACGAGAGGACTTTCACGTTTGCAAATTTTTTACTCCTTCGCCTTGGACGGAGATTTACTCTCCGCTCCAAGGCACCTTGGAAAGGGGAGGCAGTGACCCCGACGTTTCGTCGGAGGAGCGTCGGAAGGGGAAAACCCTTCCTTGAGGGTTTTCCCCTCCGAGGAATTAAAAAAGCCCCACTAACCTGCAGTCAAGAAGACTATTCCATGCAATAAAGAAGTCGAAACCTCTTGACCCAGAGAATAGTCCCCATGCTTGTCGTGACCGCAGGTTAACGAGGCCTTTTCACCAAAATAACTTCATACTGTAGCACTGAATTTCGTTTTTGTCAATATGAGCGGGGGTGATAGCCTTAAATTTAGCTAGTTTTAGCTATTTTGTTAATGTGCTATACTTGAATAACCAGCAGTCAGCCATCAGCTGTCAGTGATCGGAAAAAAATTACTTCAAAAATCTGACTGCTGCCTGCCCGCCATGACAGGCAAATGGCAGGCGGGTCTGCTGACAGCTGAAACTATATAATATATGACCATCGAGGAACGCGTAACAGATAAGAAAGCACAATCGGATGATGCGGTTTTTGATCACGCATTGCGGCCAAAAAGTTTGGGCGAGTATATTGGGCAAAAGCAAGTGAAAGACAATTTGCGAGTGTTTATGCAAGCCGCGCGGCAAAGGCAGGAACCGTTAGAGCACTGTTTACTGGTGAGCCCGCCGGGTTTAGGCAAGACCACGTTGGCGCATGTTATTGCAACCGAGATGCAAGGAAACGTTCGGCAAACGCAAGGGCCGGCAATTGAACGCGCTGGGGATTTAGCCGCGATTATTACCAATTGTCAGCCCGGCGACATTTTGTTCATCGACGAAATTCACGGTTTGCCAAAAAACGTTGAAGAGTTGCTTTACCCCTGCATGGAAGACGGGGTGTTAGATTTGGTTGTGGGCAAAGGCATGGCCGCGCGCTCGATTCAGCTTTCCATTCCACCGATTACGATTGTAGGCGCCACCACGCGGTTGAGTCAGTTATCTTCGCCATTGCGGGATCGCTTTGGGCATCATTTTCGTTTGTCCTATTATGACGCGCAGGATTTGGCAGATATTCTTGTGCGTTCTGCGCGGTTGTTGCAAATAGCCATTGAAGCGTCCGCGGTCTCTCTCTTATCTCGTCGGTCGCGCGGTACACCGCGCATTGCCAATCGGCTTTTGCGCCGCGTTCGTGACTTTGCGCAAGTGTCGCAACATGATACCATTACCGAAAGCCTAACCGAGCATGCTTTGCGCCAACTGGAAATTGACGACGAAGGACTAGACCACATGGATCGGGCTATTTTAGAAGCGATTATGGATAAATTTGACGGCGGACCCGTAGGGCTTTCTACCATTGCCGCGGCAACGAGCGAAGAAACTGAAACGTTGGAAGATGTGATTGAACCGTTTCTTATGCAAAAAGGTTTTCTAACCCGCACACCTCGTGGACGCATGGCGACTAAGCGAGCTTATGAACATTTAAAACGCGTGCCGCCCGCGCATTTGCAAACGCTTTTATGACGTACAGTCTGTTGCTTATTCTTTATACCTTTGGAATCCTGGGGTACATCTTGGGAAGTTTTTTTAGCCTGTACCATATTTATAAGTTTGGTTTCATGAGTTCGACAACGCGGTATATGATTATAACCTATCTTGTTGTCTCGCTGGTGATCTTTTTGTTCTCGGGTTGGTATATTGTGCAGGTGGATTGGTCGCAAGATTTATTCCCCGCGGCTGAAGAAAGTGATTTTTTGATTAATTAAATCGCTCATGCACAGCAACGACGACAGATTTTTTCCCGATAAACGGCCCAATGAAAAAGTGGTGCATGTTATTCGTCGACATGGGTTGATTATGATTAAACATATTCTCTTATTACTGCTGTTGTGGTTTATTCCTATTGCGCTTTTTGCCTTTTTCGCCATCGCATTAGACGTTGATTTTTTTAAGGCGGGAATAGCGCAAGTTCTTGCGGTCTTTGTAACGTCTCTTATTTACTTGTATGCGTGGCTGACGTTCTTCCATAACTGGGTGGATTATTATTTAGACATTTGGATTGTCACCAACGAGCGGCTGTTGAACATTGAGCAAGAAGGCCTTTTTTCCCGCGTGATTTCGGAAACGAATATTTCTAAAGTGCAAGATGTCACCAGTGAAGTTCGGGGGAAACTGCAAACGTTTTTGGATTTTGGCAATGTGCATATTCAGTCTGCCGGTGAACAGAAGCGATTTGTTTTTGAAGAGGTTCCGCATCCGCGGGAAGTTGCCCAAGAAATTATTCGCTTGCACGATTTGGCCGCTCAAGGTAATGTAGCCACGGAGGATCCGACCTCCAGAAAGGTCGGATCCTGATCGGATGAAGAAAAATCTTGAAATGCGGCCTAGTGGTGAAGTAGCTAACACGGCGGTCTGCAAAACCGCTATTCATGGGTGCAAATCCCATCTAGGCCTCCGTAAACTTTGCTCACGCAAAGTTTGAGTAATGCGTAATTAGTATTTTGTACTTAGCGCAAGGCAGAACATTTTTAAAACCTCTTGAGCAAAGTTTACCCCTAAATACTTGCCTCGCCGAAGCTCTAGCAAAGGCGGGCGAACTACTCACACTCACACAAACTACATATTTTTAGTAAAAAACAAACCCCCGCAATTTTCAGCAGGGGGTTGTTTTGGTATAGAAACGGTCTTTTAGCCTTCGTGTTTTTCTTCTGTTTTACAGCATTCATGTTCATGTGTTTGCGGCATCATCCACCACAGACCCAAAAGAACCACGAGAAGTGGCAAAAGCCAGTCCCATAACGTTGCGTCTAAAACATCATAGTTTGTTAGCCACCATAAAACGCCCACCACCACGAGAACTAGGCCCTTAACCATCATCATATTTTTTCCTTTCATCATATTTATCACCACCTTTCTATACTTTTAGTATATCACAAAAGGGTTTTAAGAGGCAGGGTGAGATGTGTAAAAATTATTTGCTAATATTAGTCTTATTTATGCCAAAATCCTTGACATAAGACCCCCTCTATGCTAAGTTGTTCGGTCATGAAAGCCTAGGAGGCGTAAGCCTGAATAGGCTTTTTTGATCCGTCCAAAGCTGTTTGTTCCTCTTTGCCAGTTGCAAAAGAGCATAACACTTTTGGGGCACGGACCTTATCCTTCATCGCATTTATGATTATTCGTAGCTTTGCGAAGGGGGCGACGTCATTAGTCATTTTCGTCAGCATCATCGGGGTTACCGCGGTGGTACCGCCTGCGTATGCCTTGGAAATCACGGAAAAACCTGAACCCCGGCTGATGACTCGAACCGATTATATTCAAAGTACGGAATTGGCAAGTCAGGAATTGGCAAGTGTCTTAGAAGCGCGGGAGGCGTCAGTTTCGACGCAAACTCCGGCTCAAGGATTTCCTGTGGCGCCGCAAAAACCGCCGCGGAAAGTCCAGACCTTCTTAATGACGGCCTATTCCAGCACGCCCGACCAAACCGATGGTGATCCGTTCACCACGGCTTCGGGAAAACGCGTGGAACCTGGCGTGACGGCAAGTAATGCTTTCCCCATGGGTACACAGTTTACGATTCCGGAATATAGTGGTGACGTGGTGTATACGGTTTGGGATAGACATTCCACCCGATTGTCACCGCGCATCGATATCTGGATGCCGTCACGTCAAGAAGCTATACAGTTTGGTGTCAAACGTTACGCGATTCATGTTCTCTAAAGAAACACAAAACACTCCGCTAAAACCGCGGGGTGTTTTGTAATGACAATGTATTGACATTAATTGAAGCTCATGCTAAGCTAAAGATAGCGAGTTATTATTCAGCTCAATGTTTATGACTACTTTGCAAGTTCGTATCGATGAGAAAACCAAAAATGCCTCTAAGAAAATTTTTGAAGATTTAGGGATCGATATGAGTTCTGCTGTGAAGCTTTATTTGCGGCAAGTTGTTGTGTATAAAGGTATTCCTTTTAAGATTGTCACAGAGAACGGTTTGACTTTGGAAGAAGAGGATCGCATTCGGCAAGCCGATGCAGAAGCTTCTGAAGGGAAAAACATAAAAAAATTCGTAACCAAAAAGGCAGCAATTGAGTACTTGAAGTCGCTGTAATGGAAATTCATTATCACAAAGATTTTGAAAAGCGTTTTCGAAAACTAACACCTAACATAAAATCGAAGGTTCTTAAGGCTATAGAAAAATTTATCTCTCATCCGAATCATCCAACATTGCGGAATCATCCATTAACAGGGGGCTTACGGGGGCGACGGGCGTTTTCTGTTACTGGCGATATCCGTATCATTTTTCGAGAATACGACAACTATACTGTTGTGATCTTCTTAGATGTGGGAACGCATAATCAGGTGTATAAGTAACAACATGTAGGGGTTCTAACTCAAAATTTTGACTTGAGACCAAATCAAGTCAAGAAAGTTTATAAATTGCCCCCGGGAAGTTATAAACAAGACTTCCATTTTCTTCTCGACGGAGTTTAATTGCGTCCTGAATTTTTTTGGGCAATTTTTCAATATATTCAATCCACATCGACTGCCCAAGTTCGGTCATTTCTTTTGTGTGCATATACCTTATGACTCCTTCAAAATCCAATAATCGATTAAATGTGAAACCGGCTTCAGAAAACCAGTGTTCTAACTCCGCGGCAGTAGCAAAATATCTTGGAAATTCTTTTCCCATATCTTGGTATTGTCCGGAAGCCAGATCCTTAATATTAACAATATTATTCAAAACTTCTCGCGTCTGGGGAGAGGCATAGTAAGTTTGGAGGGTGAAGATCCCTCTGTTTTTTAAAACCCTTTTTATCTCGTGTAAAGCTTTAACTTGGGCGCGGCGAGGTAAATCATAGATTGCGGATCTTAAAAAGATTCTATCAAAACTTTGATCAGAAAAGGGAGTCGCAAGTATGGAGGATTGGACTTTATGAAGATCATTTTGAGCAGCATTTAACATGCCTCGGCTAAAGTCGAGAGCATAGACTTTAGACTTTGGGAATTCTTTTTTTAATCCGGAGGACAATATACCTGTTCCGCACATTACTTCAAGAACCGTCATGCCATCCTGCACATCTGCGGACTCAATTATAAAAGGAATAAGATCGTCGCGCCGTGTGCCTTCATAAATATCGGTGTTCCAATAAGACGCAATACGGTCGTAACGTTGTTGTAATGAGGCGTTTATAATAGGATAAAGATCTGTTTCACTTATTTCCTTTTGCTCTTTTTCAGGGTTGTTGATGGAATTTTCAAAATGGTTTTCCATAAATTGATTTTAAAGATCTCCGAGGGATTTAAGACGATCAAAGTAGGCATATTTTATTTGAGCGAGAGAGGGGAATCGAACCCCCGATTTAGCCTTGGGAAGGCCACGTATTACCATTATACTACTCTCGCAATAGAATAGCAGCGAAAAAAGTTTACCATTCCCTAGCACCGTGGTCAACGTGGAAGAAAAGCTTAATCTTGGCAGAAATAAAACCCCGTTTATGATATAATAAAACTCTTATTATTCATCTCTCTTTATGGACAATGCGAATGGCCAGGTTGCCGATATGAGCGGCAAAGCAAAGGCCGGTTTGATTTTAGGCATTATCGGCATGGTGGCGTGGTTTATTCCGATTGTGGGTTTTCCTGTTCAGATTGTTGGGCTGGTTTTAAGCGTCAAAGGTATGAAATCCGCAAAGCGCGGGTGGGCAGTCGCGGGTTTGGTTTTATGTATTATTGGTTTGGTTCTTTCGCTTATTAATGCTTCTATCGGGGCCTATTTGGGCGCAACCGGACAAAATGAATTCGTGAATGAGTTGTTAAACCAATAGCCTTCATGGAAACGGCGGATGGTGCAAAATTCTATATTGTGTTAGTGAAGGGTTGGGTGGAGTACCACGGCAAATTTTTGCTAGCACAAAGAAGCATGAACGAGGTCCATAAACCCGGGGCGTGGTCTATTCCTGGTGGGAAAGTGGAAGAAGAGGGCGAGTCACGCATTGTTGAAAAAACCTTGAAAAAAGAAATTGCGGAAGAAGTCGGTTTAGAAATTACCGACGACATTGAATTTGTCTACAACAATACCTTCCAGCGAGTGGATGGCGTGCAGGTGGTGAATTTAACCTTTTTGTGCCATGCGCTCAACAATGCCGCAAAACCTTTAGAGGATACCGCTCGAGTAGAATGGTTGACGCCAGAAGAATTAAAAAACTTTCCTGAAGCGGAAGATTTTTTAAAAAATGAAATTGAGGCGTTACTAGGTTTCTTAGAGAAAAGACAACAGCTTCCGTTTACTGTAAGGTCATAGTACAGAAGACAGAGAAGAGGGGATAAAAAGTTATCCCCATTTGACATTTTTTATTAATACCTATACCCTAGGTAATAGGTATTAATATTTTGTCTATGCATAAAAAACTTGTTGCTCAAAAAGCAAAGTCGTTAAAACTTTCTAAGCAGGCCCGAGGCACGCTAGATACCGTGGTTGTCATGATCGAAAACGACACCTATTGCCCCGAGGTTATTCAGCAGGTCGATAGCGTCATGGGTTTATTGAAAACCGTGAAAAAAGAATTGTTGGCCGGACACTTAGACACCTGCGCTGTGTATCAGTTAAAAGAAAATAAAGAACAGGCGATTAAGGAACTTTTAAAAATCTATCATTTATCGAACTAATATGGCGCGCGAACAAACATTTAAAGTTCACGGCATGCATTGTGCCTCGTGCGCTGGGATCATTGAGCGCACATTTAAAAAGAAACCCGGCGTAACAGCAGCGCAAGTAAACTATGGCACGGAAACGGCCAAAGTGTCTTTTGATCCGCAGCATGTCACGTCCGATGAGCTGTCAAAGTCCATTGAACCCTTGGGGTATACGTTGAGCTCCATGGAAGAACAAATGCCAGGGATGACGGCGAGTGAACATGCCGAGCACATGGGGTTGAATCAGAGCAAAAAAGAAAAGTTGCAAGAGCTTGGCCAAATGCGTTTTCATGTTTTGGTTTCCATTCCATTGGTTGTCATCAGTGTCTTTGTGATGGTTTGGGATATTCTGATTCAGCAAGAGGTTGTAGCCGAAATGCCAATGTTCTGGGGCGAGTTTTTCCATCATCTGTTGCCGATTATTGCGACCTATGTCTTTTTTGTCGTGGGCAAACCGTATTTGCAAGGGTTTTATCGTTTTTTGCGCTACGGCAAAGCGAACATGGATACACTTATTGGTCTAGGCACATCGGCCGCGTTTCTGTATAGTTTTGCGGTTACGGCGTTTGAGGAATCGTTGCGGCAATATATTAACGTGGAACAAACGTATTACGATGTCACGATTGTCGTGATTGCCTTTATCACCTTGGGAAAATATTTGGAAGCGCGGTCAAAAATCAAAACCGGTGATGCGATTGAGAAGCTCTTAAACTTACAAGCAAAGACAGCGTTCGTGATGCGTGACGGTAAAGAAATGGAAATTCCTATTGAGAAGGTAGTGGTAGGCGATGAAGTGATTGTTAAACCGGGTTCCAAAATTCCCGTGGACGGCGAAATTACAGAAGGCGCGCCGTTTATTGATGAGTCTATGGTGACCGGCGAACCGATGCCTGCCGAAAAAAAGGTCGGCGATTCTGTTGCCTCGGGTACCATTAATACTAACTCGGCGTTTACGTTTCGCGCAACAAAAGTGGGGTCTGAAACCTTGTTGGCGCACATTATTAAAATGGTGCAAGAGGCGCAAGGCAGTAAAGCCCCGATTCAAGGCCTGGCCGATAAAATTTCATCGGTCTTTGTGCCGATCGTTTTGGTTTTAGCATTTGTGGCGTTGGGCGTTTGGCTGGTGCTTGGCATTCCTTCGATCGGTCTTGCGGAAAGTTTGTCTTTGGGGCTCATGTCGTTCGTGGGCATTCTGGTTATTGCCTGCCCGTGCGCACTGGGCTTAGCAACGCCAACCGCGATTATTGTCGGTGTGGGTAAAGGTGCAAAAGAAGGTATCCTCATTAAGGACGCGGCAACGTTGCAAAAACTGCATACCGTGAATGCGCTTGTGGCGGACAAAACCGGAACCATTACCAAAGGCAAACCCGAGCTGACCGAGATCAATAATTTTTCTTCGTTAAGCGAACAAGAGATTCTTTCGATTCTCGCGTCACTAGAAAAAAAATCCGAACATCCCATTGCGCATGCCATTACCGTGTCTGCGGAAGAAAAAAAGATTCCGTTTTTGCCCACAGAGAAGTTTGAAATTCTCAAAGGCCGCGGCGTGCAAGGAATCATCAACGGTGTCATGTATTATGCTGGCAACGAGCGTTTGGTGGGAGAACGCGGGATGAATGTTGATAAAGTCATGATCGAAAAGGAAACAACTAAAGGCCGCACGCCGGTGTTTTTGATGAACGAGAAAGAATTACTGGCAACTTTTTTTGTGGCGGATGCATTAAAAGACAACGCCAAAGAGGCGATTGCGAAACTGCATCAACGCGGGGTGAAGGTGATTATGTTGACAGGTGACGATGAGAATACCGCGCGTTACATTGCCCAACAAGTCGGCATCGACGAAGTGGTTGCGGAAGTTCTACCCGAGGATAAATTGAAAAAGATTAAGGCGTTGCAAGAACAGGGTATGGTGGTGGCTATGGCCGGCGATGGCGTGAACGATGCTCCGGCTTTAGCACAAGCCGATGTGGGCATTGCGATGGCGACCGGAACCGATGTGGCCATTGAATCCGCAGGCATTACGCTCCTTTCCGGTGACATTTCGAAGATTGCGAAAGCCATTAACCTTTCGCGGCTCACCATGCGTGGCATTAAACAAAATCTTTTCTGGGCGTTTATCTACAACGTCGTGGGCATTCCCATTGCCAGCGGCATTTTGTATCCGTTCTTTGGCATTCTTCTTTCGCCGGTTTTTGCCGGACTTGCCATGGCCTTCTCGAGTGTCTCGGTGGTTTCGAATTCTTTACGACTGAAGGCAAAGAAACTATAATACGGGTATGCAAACGTATACGTTTTATGTCAACGGCATGCATTGCCAATCGTGTATTGTGCTCACCGAAACGGAATTAAGTGAAATTCCCGAAATCGAACACGTCAAGGCGAATTTGTCTGAACGCAAAGTTGAAGTCACGGGCGACTTTGGCGATCAAACACCGGAGGGTATTGCCGAGCGTCTAACCAAAGTCCTCCAGCCCCACGGGTATGCGCTGTCTCTGGAAAAACCGCAACACGAAGTGCGATGGTCAGATTTTACTTTTGCGCTTCCGATTGCCGCGGCCTTTATTGCGCTCTTTATCCTTTTGCAAAAAGTGGGGCTAGTCAACTTTGTGACATCGGACAAAGTGGATTACGGTACGGCTTTTGTGATTGGCCTTATTGCATCGGTTTCTAGCTGTATGGCTGTTGTTGGCGGGTTGGTCTTGGCCATGTCGGCAAACTTTGCCAAAGAAGGGGAAAAACGTCGACCCCAAGTGTTATTTCATGTGGGGCGTTTGGTATCCTTTTTTGTGTTAGGCGGCGTGATTGGCGCTATTGGCGCATCGTTCCAGTTAGGGGCGACAGGAACGTTTACGTTGAGTTTGGTCGTCGCGTTGATCATGTTAATGTTGGGCATTAATCTCTTAGACATCTTCCCTTGGGCCAAGAAATTGCAACCCACCATGCCAAAGTTTTTAGGAAAAAAAGTGCACAACCTAAAAACCCTTAATCACACGTTAACGCCGTTGCTTGTTGGCGTGGCAACATTTTTCTTGCCTTGCGGATTCACGCAATCTATGCAAATTTATACCTTAACCACAGGGAGCTTTACCACCGGTGCGTTAACCATGGGCGTTTTTGCATTAGGAACTTTACCAGCCTTGGCATTGTTGAGTTTTAGTTCTTCGAGTATTCACACCAAAGCGCAATCGGGAATTTTTTACAAAACCGCCGGGTTGGTGGTCATCTTCTTTGGTCTGTTGAATTTGGCGGGCAGTTTAGTTATTATAAGAGTACTTCCCCCTTTCTTCCGTTTTTAGGAGCAGTAAGGCCTAAGGGCTAAGAGAAAATACTTATCCCTTAAACCTTAACCCTTATCCCTTCCCACTTATGAAACAAGCAATCATCGGCATTTTATTAACCGTCACCATTATTGTGGGTATTGTTGTGTTGACAAGAGATGGAGGGAGTGACGGTGTTGTAAAAAGTGCGGATGTTACGAATGGCACGCAAGTGATTACCATTACGGCCAAGGGTGGTTATTCTCCGCGGCAAACCGCGGCCCGCGCCAACATGCCGGCGGTGTTAAAAATGAAAACCCAAGGCACGTTTGATTGCTCGTCCACGCTAAACATTCCGGCGTTAAATTACCAGGAAACATTACCGGCGTCGGGCGAAACCACCATAAATATTCCTGCGCAAAAAACGGGCACAACCATTGAAGGCTTTTGTTCCATGGGAATGTATTATTTTGAGATTCAGTTTAACTAGAGCTCATCTCAAAAATAATCTTCCGGCCATTTTAGCCCCATTTGGCCTGC